>NZ_DVEA01000273.1:0-15810 GCF_015295965.1 Thermoleptolyngbya sp. M55_K2018_002 | reverse complement strand
CCGCCAGCCCCGCCGCCATCACCCCGCCGCTCAGCAGCAGCGACAGGTTATGCAGAAAATTGCCCGCCGCATTTCCCCGCGAATTTGCCTCTGTCATTCCGGCTGCCCTCCTGCTGCCTCCTGCTGCCCTCCTGCTGACTTCCCCACGCCGAATCCCTACGCCCTATCCCCGAATCCCCAACTTCTCCAGCACTGGACGAGTCGAAACCACATGGCGTTCCAGCCCTAGCTCCTTGGGGCTGATGCCCAGCGCCAGCGCCACAAGCTGCGGCAGATGTAGCACAGGCAGCCCCAGGGTTTCGCCGATCACCTGCTGCACTTCGGGCTGGCGCGAGTCGAGGTTGAGATGGCACAGCGGGCAGGGCGTGACCAGGCAATCGGCTCCTGCGGCGATCGCCTCCAGGATGTGCCCGCCGGCCATCTTAAACGACGTTTCGGTGGCATAGCTCGACAGCGGCCAGCCGCAGCACTGCGTCCGTCCCCGATAAAACACAGGTTCTGCGCCGACCGTGCGAAACACGTTTTCCATCGACTGGGGATTATATGGGTCGTCGTAGGCGAGGTGATCTTGCGCCCGCAGCAGGTAGCAGCCATAAAACGCCGCGCACCTCAGCCCCGACAGCCTGCGGGTGACGCGCTGCTGCAATTCTGCTAGCCCAAAGTCGCCGACCAGCGCCCACAGGAGATGCTTCACCTCGCTAGTGCCTCTGTAGGGCGAGCAGCCCTCCTGCTTCAGCAAGCCGTTCACCTGGTCAAAATAGGCTGCATCATCTTCCTTGGCGTGTTTTAGCCGCTCGTCTACGTGCCCAATCACGCCCTGGCAAGTGCTGCAATGGGTCAGCAAGGGCAGGTTCAGTTCCTCCGCTAGGGCAATATTGCGGGCGTTGACAGCATCTTCCAGCAGTTGGGAATCTTCCTTAAACGTGCCAGAGCCACAGCAGGCAGCTTTTTTTAGCTCGACTAGCTCAATGCCGAGGGCGTGGGTCAGGGCGTGGGTGGATTGGTACAGTTCTCGGCAGGCTCCCTGGGCGACGCAGCCGGGGAAGTAGGCGTAGCGGAGTGGTTTAGCAGCGGTAGAGGAAGTCATTGAGGCGGTGTTGGAAGGTTGGCGTGGACACTCTTTAGGGAGCTTTTCTATGATGGCGCGTTTGGCGATCGCCCGTCCTGGTTCTCCGGATCTTTCAAGCTTTTGGGTGCAAACCGGGGGAGAAGGTGGGGATTTTGGATTTTGGATTGGCGATTTTGAATTGGCGATTTTGGGTAGAAAGTCCAGCATGGGCAGGGTTTCCGGCAATTTCACGCCTCGCGCTAGTTCAGAAGATTTCGTTGCCCCAGCGGAAAACCCATCTGCCTCAGCGGAAATCCGGAATCGCCAGCCCTGCGGGAGAATCTCTTAGAATAGACCTGTAAACCTAAGGAGACAACGTAAGTGTCACGACAACTCAAGCGCTGGGAATCTCCCCGGCGAGAAGGGCGAAACGCCAAGGGCAAAGGCGGCAGTGCCCGCCAGCGGCAACTGCGGAAACAGTTCAAAACGCTCAGCCAGAAGCTCAAGCAATCGGGTTCCGACCCGTCGAACCAGACTCCGCCACAGCGCGGCAATCGAAATAACCAGCCGGGGGAGGACGCAACGTTCTCTCCCGTTTTGCTTTCTGGCTTATTTTTGGGGACTCGCTCAGACTGAGGAATCGTGGGAAGAATGGACATGCAGCGTGGGCAGGCGATCGCCCCGAAATAGCTCCTCGCTGCTCTGCCCAACGGATACCATTACCTGGGCGATCGCCCGCGTCGCCACCAGCCCCGCCAGCAGCGGCACCGTCGCCACGCTCAGCAGCACGTCTTCGGGTTTCAGCTTTTGCATAGGGACTCTGGAAGGAAAGAGGTCTCTCTTCCAGGTATAGCAGGTGGATTGGGGGTTGGGGGTGAGGGAAGAGAGAAGAACGAAGAAAGAAGAGCGAAGAGGTTTCGTTTTTCCATCTCTCGCCCCATCACTCCATCACAGTCCCTTGATCAGCGAATCGTCATACAGCTTCGACGCATCCAGCGGGCTGGAAATTAGCCCGATTTCCTGGCTGGTTTTGGCAGCAAAAGCGAGGCTGTCCATCACATTCAGCGGGTTGCTGGGGTTGAAGATAATTTCCTTATTTTCGGCGACATCGAACATGCGAACCGTGGCCAGTTGTTCAGGCACTTCTTCGGGTTTCACGCCCAGCTTGGCGGCGACGATGGCGTTGGCTTCATCGGGATTCTCGCGCACCAGCTTCACGCCCCTGTCGATCGCCCGCATAAAGGCTTGAATGTCGGCCTTGCGCTCCTGAATCACGGACTCTTTGGCAACCAGCGCTACGGGGATAATGTTGCTGCCTTTGGACGAGAAAATCACCTGACCATTGCCTTCCTTGGCAGCAGTGGTCAGCCAGGGTTCGTAGGTCACGGCCACGTCGATTTTGTTAGCTGCAAAGGCGGCGGCGGCTTCGGCAGCGGGAATCACCTGAAGCTGAATGTCCTTCTCGGTCAAGCGGCCCTGCTCCAGATATTTCCGCAGCAGCAGCGCTTGCAGGGGCAGGGTTTCCCAGGCGACGGTCTTGCCCTTCAGGTCGGCGGGGCTGCTTACGCCGCGAGCCAGGATGCCGTCTGCCCCGTCGGAATAGTCCGAGATCATGATGATTTTCAGCGATGGGTCTTGGGCCGCCATGACAACGGCATCGGGGCCGCCCGTCCAGGCGAGATCTAGGCGATCGGCCAGCAGCGCCGTGTTGACATCGGTGGCGACTTGAAAATAGGTGTCGTTGACCGGGATGCCTTCTTCTTTGAAAAAGTCTTTGGCAACGGCGGCGTAGTGCCCCGCAAAGCCTGGCCAGGGCGAGGAACCCACGACCAGCGGTTTGCCAGAGGGGGCAGAGGCAGCAGGCGTGGTCGAATCAGTGGTGGATTGCTGGGGATTGCAGGCGACCAGCAGCCCAAAGGTGACGATGGCAAGCAGACAAAACTGGGCGAACCGGCGGGTCAGTCTGAACATGGCGTTTGGCAACTGCAACAACAAGTGACGAAGACAGAAATGGTGAAAACAGAGGTGACGAACACAAAAATGACGAACTCAGAAATGACGAAAACAGGGGCGAGGGTTGCTTTCTAGGATTATGAACGTTGATAAAGCTAGGAGACAATGCGGGAAGAGTCTAGCGATGGGCGATCGCCCCTTAGCCTTCTTAACCCTACCCAGCCCAGCACCGCAACCCCCAGCGATAGCCAGCCCGTCATCGGCTTCAGCAGCAGAAAGCCGCCGATGGCGAACATCGCCCCAAACAGCAGGAAACTGGCCGCCAGCGTCCGCAGCAGGTCTTTTCGCAAATCCTGAGCCGGGGCCAGACCAGTGCGCGATCGCTGCCTAGCCCAGCCGGGGCCACCGGGGCGAATCTTGGCATAAAAGGCATCCAGCGTTTCGTCCGATTCGGGTGGCGTGAGGTACATCGCGCTGACCCACACCAGCACCGAAATCGCCGAAGTCACCATCAGCCGCACGCCAAAATCCTCAATCCGCAGCACAGGGACAACGCTCGTCAGTAGCCCAATGACAAACCCCGTCAGCATGGCTGCCAGTTCCGCTGCGGCATTGATCCGCCACCAAAACCAGCGCAAGATCAGCACCAACCCTGGCCCAGTGCCAATAGCGATGACCAGACGAAATACCGTCGTCACATCGGCTGCGAAAAAGGCCGCTGCCCCACCCAGCACCGTCACCAGCACCGAGGACAGCCGCCCCACCAGCACCAGTTCCGCCTGGGATGCGGCGGGCTGGATGAACCGTAAATAGAGGTCATTCGTGAGATAAGACGCGCCCCAGTTAATCAGCGTGGACACCGTACTCATAAACGCCGCCAGCAGCGAGGCCACCACCAGCCCCAGCAGCACAGGCGGCAAAAAGTCGAGCATCAGCCGGGGATAGCCCAGTTCCCGGTCTTCCAGCGTGGGATAGAGGGCGATCGCCGCCAGGGCCACCACCACCCAGGGCCAAGTGCGAATCACGTAATGCAACAGGTTGAAAAACCAGGCAGCTTTCTCGGCTTCGGCCTCATCTTTTGAGGCCGCCAGCCGCTGGATAAACTCGCCGCCGCCATCGCTGCGCCGAAACGACCACCACTGCACCGCAGCATAGGCGGCAAAGGTGGTCAGGCTAATGCCCGCCGCATCGCTCCAGCGGAAGCCGCCATCCGTAAACCCAAACGGCAAAAACGCCAGCACGTCGATATCTGTTGCCTGCTGAGCTTGGGCCAGCAGCGGAGCCATACCACCCATTTCGCCAATGGCGTAGGCCGCCACGATAAACGCCCCCACCAGCGCCAGAATGAACTGGAAAAAGTCCGTCGCCACCACGCCCCACAGCCCGGAGAAGCCCGCATACAGCAGCACCAGCAGGCTGACCCCGACCACGCTCCAAAGTTTGGCGCTGTCTCCCGGCGTAATGCCCACGCTCTGCCAGAGTTGCAGCGCGTCCACCACCTTCACCATCGCCAGCATGGCGTAGCCGATGCCGATGCAGTTGATGGGCACGGCAAACAGAAACGCTTTGATGCCCCGCAGCAGGGCCGCCGGACGACCGCCGTAGCGCATCTCCGTGAGTTGGGCATCGGTCACGATTTTCGA
This sequence comes from Thermoleptolyngbya sp. M55_K2018_002, assembly GCF_015295965.1. Classification (NCBI taxonomy): domain Bacteria; kingdom Bacillati; phylum Cyanobacteriota; class Cyanophyceae; order Oculatellales; family Oculatellaceae; genus Thermoleptolyngbya; species Thermoleptolyngbya sp. M55_K2018_002. The sequence continues at coordinate 11,166 of NZ_DVEA01000273.1, read as the reverse complement.
GCGTCGCCACAGCCGCGCAAACACGTAAATCAGAATTAGGTGAGAAATGCCGAAGCTCCACCATTCCCAATTGCCGACGATGCCGCGAGTACCCACTACACCCGCCACATAGAGCGGCGTGTCGATGGAAAACGTCGTGGCGGCCATACTCGTGCCCGCCAGCCACCAGGGGAGCGATCGCCCCGACACAAAGAAATCCACCAGGCTGCCCGACCCCTTGCGCGTCAGGTAGAGTCCCAACCCCAGCGAGGCGACGAGGTAGAGCAGGACAATGAGCCAGTCGATCAGTTGCATGAGGGGAAAGAATCAGGGACTAAGGGCGCAGGGCAAGTACCATCAGGCGGTGGCTAGCTCTCGAATCACTGCCTCGATGGGACGCGGGTTCCAGCCGAGGTCGCGGCGGGCCTTGGAGCCATCGACGCGGACGCAGCGATCGTAGAGATAGTGAACCCGTTCGCGGCTGATTGGGGGTTGCCACTGGAGCAGGCGGCCAATGGGGTCGAGCAGGTTGCCGACGACGCGCACCACGGGCGGCGGAATTTCCGCCGGGGCAGGCACGCCAGCGGTTTCGCTGAGCAGGGCAAACATCTCGCGGGTGGTCATTTCGCCCGTGGAAATGATGTAGTGTTCGCCGCGTGGCGCTTTTTCCGCCGCCAGCAGCATCGCCGCCACCAGGTCATCGACGTGGACGATGCCGGTGATGCGATCGCCCCCCGCCCACACCTTCAGCTTGCCGTTGAGAAACGTCTTCACCACGGGCCCAAAGTGCGGATCGTCGGGCCCAAAAATCCCCGACGGCATCACGCTAACGACGTGAAAGCCCTCACTCGCCGCCTGATCCACCAACTGCTGCGCCAGATACTTGGTTCGGTCGTAGGCCGAGGAAAATCCCTGCTGCGTTCGCTGAAAGGTTTCGTCAATCACGCGCCCCTGGGTGTCGCCGTAGATGCCGATGGTGCTGCAATAGACCATCTTGGGCACATTGAGCGATCGCGCCGTTTCCAGCACCGCCCGCGTCCCGTCCACATTCACCCGCTCCATCCGCGCCGCGTCTACAATACCCAGTTCCACATAGGCCGCCGTGTGAAACACCACGTCTGCGCCCTGCATGGCGGTGGTCAAGGCAGCGCGATCGCCCACATCACCGTAGACATACTCCACGTCGCAATCCGCCAACCGCGATAGATCGCTGCTCTTTCGCACCAGCGCTACCACCGTATCGCCCCGCTGCTTCAGCGCCTTGACCAGGTGCGATCCCGTAAAGCCCGTTGCGCCAGTGACAAATGCTTTCATATAAGGTTCAGGAGTCCAGGATACAGAAATCAAGGGGTCGGGGGCTAGGAATTCAGACTTTGGAGGCCGAGTTGCAGGACGTAAATGCCCGCGATCAGGTGCCAGTCCCCTATCCAAACTCTAAAATCCCAAACCCCTAGCTCACGCCATTCTCTTCCAGAGACACTGCGCCATTGGTGTCGAGTACCTGGATAAAGCAGGTGCCGTTGGGAAACACGCGCACGTAAAAAGTGGAGCCGCTGACGATGCCGTAGGTCGTGCTGCCGTCGGGGTTTGCCAGCGTGGCCAGCCCTCCCGGTTGGCTGGTGGCGATCACTTCACTTGGTTTTCTGACGATTTGCAACACGCTCTGTCCGTTTTGCTGCGCTACTTCTGCCAGATGGTTGGGGGTGTTGCAGCGGGCCGTCGGCGGAATGGACTGATTCGGCGACTCGGTAGGGACGGGCGCTTCGGCGGGGGCTTCGGCCGCGGGTGCGTCAGCAGGAACCTCAGTCACTTCCCCAACACCCGCTTGGGGACCCCGATCGCACGCCGCAGCAAACAGCAAGGCACCAAGGCTGGCGATTGCCAATTGAACCGTCCGGGAGCAGATGTAGGAGCTTCGTTTCATGAGAGGTATCCAGCGTCATCCAAATCTTCCCCATCATTGTACGCAGAGATGACCCAGGCAGATTGTCAGACGGCAACCAAACGCCGCCGCCGAAATCTGGTAGGGTTTTATTTTCACTCAGGCATCGGGGTTGGGCGCATGGTCATGTTAAAAGGACGAGATTTGTTGAGCATGGCAGACTTGAATACTGCCGAAGTCAGCGCCATTTTGGAACTGGCGGCAGACATGAAGGCCGGTCGCGCCAGACCCCGCTGCGAAAAGACCCTGGGGCTGCTGTTTCAAAAAGCCTCAACGCGGACGCGAGTGAGCTTCTCTGTGGGCATTTTTCAACTGGGGGGACAGGTGCTGGACCTCAATGCCAGCGTCACTCAGGTCAGCCGGGGCGAACCCGTAATTGATACGGCCCGCGTGCTGGATCGCTATCTCGACATCGTGGCCATTCGCACCTTCGACCAGAAGGAGCTAGAAACCTTTGCCCACTATGCCCAGATTCCGGTGATTAACGCGCTCACCGATTGGGAGCATCCCTGCCAGGTATTGGCGGATTTGCAAACGGTGCAGGAAGAATTCGGCACGCTAGAGGGGCTGACGCTGGCCTACGTGGGCGACGGCAACAACATGGCGCACTCGCTGATGCTGGGAGCCGCGCTGGTGGGGATGAACGTGCGCGTGGCCAGTCCCGCCGATTATCGGCCCCATCCAGATATCGTGGCACGGGCGGCGGCCATTGCGGGCGATCGCACCGAAGTCCTAGTCACGCTCGACCCCGTTCAGGCGGTTCAGGGGGCCCATGTCGTCTATACCGATGTGTGGGCCAGCATGGGGCAAGAAGACCTGGCCGAAAGCCGCGTCCCCATTTTCCAGCCTTACCAGGTCAACGAGGCGCTCATGAGCAAGGCTGACGGATCGGCAATTGTGCTGCATTGCCTGCCTGCCCACCGCGAAGAGGAAATTACCGATGCTGTGATGGAAGGTCCCCAGTCTCGCGTGTGGGATCAGGCAGAAAACCGACTCCACGCCCAAAAGGCGCTGATGGCGCTGCTGCTGGGAGCCACCTGAGGGGGTGGGACTTGGAGGATTGAAGTTGAAACAGAGCGGGTTTACTCTGAAACCGCCGCAGAATTCAGTCATCCCAAACCCAAAAAACGCCCTTCTGAGTTCAGAAGAGCGCCTTTAAGCTAAGCGGTTGGCTCACGAGTCATCCGCAAACACAAAGATTGAGAATCAGGTGTTCCCAGAGTTCACAAGCGCGCAACGCCCTGAAACGCTCTTGGAGGAGATGACCGAAAACCTAGGCTTCGGCTTGAGCCTTGCGCTTGCGACGAGCGGCGATCGCAGCGCTGGCCGCCAGCACCGTACCTGCAATCGTGGCAGGCTCAGGCACCGCCGCCGCAGCCACCTTAAAGTCCGGCCCGTTGAACGCCGCACCGTTGGCAATCACACGCAGGCGATTGGTCGAAGCGCCGTTCAGCCACAGGCCCTGAGCGCCCACCCGCTGGGTATAGCCAATTTCATAGGTATCGATCCCAAAGCCTGCATAGTTAGAGGTGCTGCTGTCCAGCAGATACTCAGCCAGCACATTGCCCAAGTCATCCAGCGCCTGCACCAGCATTTTGCTGTTCATGCCGCGTTCCCAGAAGAAGAAGCGGTCGGTCGCCTGATCAAAGAACAGGTCGATGATGAAGCTGCCTCGGTCTTCGGTGTCGATAATGCTGTTCAGGTTGAGGTTGCCCAGGCTGGCAACGATGCTCTCGTTGGTGGCAAGCTCTTGACGGACACCAATAGTGGCTTGACGACCCATGTCAGAGCTAGCAGCACCCGTGTCGCCCCCGCGCCACAGGTCGTTGTGGATAATGTTGGCACCCGACACCAGGCTGAAAGAGCTATAGGTCGATCCCAAAGCAGCGGTCAGGCTGTCGGTGGTGGTCACCGAGTTCAGCATGATGTCGCCACGAGGGTCGGTGCCGGTGAAGCTGGTGCTGAAGCTAAAAGGTGCGAAGGAAATGCCTGCTGCCCCAGCTGGCGAGGCAAACAGCGCCAGAGCGGTACCAGCGGTCAGCCCAGCCCAGGTAAGGATACGCTTGATGTTCATCATTTGCTTTGACCAGTAGTTTTTTGCGGTTGAGAGGTCGAGTCGCGATGCATAGAGAACAGAGAGGTAGCATTCTGAACCTCGCCGTGCTTGTCGAGGAACGCTCGATATGCACCCACTTAGCTACCCATGCTATCCGCAGGATTTCGCTCACGTCTCTGGGGTCAGCCCATATTTCACCGCATCTTTAATCGAGCCTGTCAGACCAGGGAACATACTGAGACAAGCCAATTTTTATCTCAAAAAGCATACCCCTAGCCTGACACAAACCCCGTATATTCCGAAGGTTTTGTCTTAAATTTTCACCAATTTTCACCTTTACAGAGCCAAATAGGCCCCCATTGCTAAGCAGTCGTAATTTTAAGTGCTGCTTTGCGAAATCTGAGGCTGCCCCCCGTAGCCGCCTGGACTGACCTCCAAAAATCGGCTCAAAAGCATTACAAATGTAACGGCGGGCGTGTTTCAGAATAGGGTATGTTAGCTTCGCCTATGTAATGTCCTGGTAATGTCCTGGTAATGTCCTGGCAGCCAGGCTAAAGCCGAGGGTGGCTGAAGAATTATGGTAATTGACGAATCAAGTGGACAGGCAAGTCCGGTCAATGCTCGGAAAACCGATATTTTCGACGTATTTGGCTTTAAGCATTACCTTGGGCCAAATCCCTACCTGGGACGGGGGGCTTTGGTGTTTCGGCTGGCGCTGACGGGACATCGAGCGCCGCTGCCGTTGGGTGATTATGTAGAGGCGATCGCCCAGCGATATCCCAAAATGGCGCTCACCGAATACCAGTCCTACGCCGACTTGTTTGTGCAAACCGTAGTCGAGGTCGGCAAGCTGGACATGGATTTGCACTGTGAACTGTGGAGCCTCCAGCCCACCGAGCCGACGACGATCGCGGTCGAGTCGATCCACGAGTCCACCAGCTATGGCACGGTCTACGCAGTTTGGGACTGGTTCGAGGCGATTTCCAATGGACAGCCCTTTCAGCTTGAAGACCAGATTGCGCTGCTGCAAACCCGCTTTCGCCGATCGGTCTACGGCGGCCCTACGATCTACGCCCTGCTGCGGGCGGCTCATAACCAGGGCATTCCCGCCTTTTATCTGCCCGATGAGGGGCTAATGCAGTATGGCTACGGCAAAAAGCTGGTGCGGGGGGTCGCCACGACCTTCGACTGCGATAGCCATGTGGATTCCGACTTTACGACCCGCAAAGACGACTGCAAGGCCTTTCTCAGCACGCTGGGTTTTCCAGTGCCCCAAGGGGCGATCGTTTCCACGCTGAAGGAAGCGCTGAAGGCAGTGCAGTCGATCGGTTACCCGGTCGCGGTCAAGCCTGTGGTCGGGCACAAGGGCATTGGGGTGACGGCCGACGTGCAGGACGACAGCGAACTGGAATTTGCCTTTGACCGAGCGGTTGAAGCCCACGAGGACGGCCAATCCATTGCGGTCATTGTTGAACAGAGCATCTCCGGGCTGGATCATCGGCTGCTGTGCGTGGATGGCAAGTTTGTCGCCGCCACCCAGCGCCGCCCCGCCTCAGTCACAGGCGACGGGCGCTCCACCATTGCCGAGCTAATTGCGCTGGAAAACCGCAAACCAGAGCGGCTCGACACGCCCACCTCGCCCCTGGGCAAGATCATCGTGGACGAGTCACTGGAACGCTATCTATCGGAGCAGCGGCTTGACCTCGACAGTATCCTCGATCCAGATGAAGTCATCTACTTGCGAAAGGTGGCGAACCTATCGTCTGGCGGGGTCAGCATCGACGCAACCGAGCAGGTTCACCCCGACAATATTGTGCTTGCCCAGGATATTGCTCAGCATTTTCGCCTCGTCTGTCTCGGCATTGATGTGCTTACGTCCGACATTTCACGCTCCTGGAAAGAGGGCAACTTCGGCATCATCGAGATCAACGCCGCGCCGGGGGTTTACATGCACCTGCGTCCAGCCGTCGGCAACAGCATTGATGTGGCTTCGCGGATTTTAGAAACCTTTTTTGAATCGGGGCAAGCTGCCCGCATTCCCATCTTCACATTCAACTATCTGCCGCTTAAGGAACTGCAAGAGCTAGTTGATCAAATTTTGGTGAACTATCCCAACTGGACGATTGGGGCCATTTGCCGGGATGCCGCCTTCGTCAATCGCTCTCAAAAAGCGCTGACGGGTTCCTACAACACCAAGGTACAAAGCCTGCTGCGAAATCCCAAGCTGGACTTGCTCATTGCAGAATATGACGAAGTGACGCTGGAGCAAGAGGGCTGCTTTTATGACAGCAGCAACATTGTGATTCTGGATGCACCCACAGAACCGGAGAAGGTGCTGTCCCGCAATGTCGCTGACGGCGCAACCGTGGTGATTAAAGATGGCAACATCGTTTCTCGGCGGCGAGAAGGGCTGGTAGAAACCTATGAGCTGGCAGAGGAAGAGCCTTTTCAGCGGGTGTATTGGAAAGAAATCTCCGCGATTTTGTCAGAAAAGTAGCCCGGCCCGTTGCGGGGCAAGACCGCAGCAGCAGCGCTTCAGCCTGGCTACACCCATTCTTGAGGCGATGGATGGGTCAGGGCTGCGTGATCAGCAGTGTCACCGTGTAGTCTGCTGGGGAAGATGGGCCGGTTGTAGGGTAGGGGATCAGATCGAGCAGCTTCACCGTCAGTCCATTCACTGACCGAGCGGCAGCGGCCTCGTCGCCCGGTCGCTGAATCAGCAAGAGGTCTTGGGCCGGTTGACCCGGCTGGCTGAGCGTAACGATGACTTCCGCCTGCCCCGTCCACACGCAGGTTACATCACTGGGGCATCGCGAATCCTGCTCCACCCGCGCAAAGGTGAGCGTCTGCTGATTGGGCAGGATGGCTGTGCCGGCCAGGGGCAGATGAAATGGGCTGTCTGGCTGGACGATTGCTGGCGCAGGCAGGGGGCTGGAGGAAACAGGCGGCGGCACCAGTGGCGTACAGCCCAGAACCAGCGAGGCAAAGAGCAGCGACACCAACCAGGCGGGCTGAGACACTTGTGAAGAAAAGGGGCGACAGGGCATGGCTAGCGATGCTCCAGGGCGAGGTCGCGGAGGCGAGACAGCAGCGGTTGCAGCGACGGCGGGGCAGTGAGATCGGTGACGGTGAGGGACTGGTGGCGATCGCCCTCCTGAAACTCCAGACGGTAGGTCATGACATCCGGCGGCCCGGCACTAGTGGCCACCAACTGGCTAGGCTGCATCTCCATTACATTAGACTGCTGCACCAGGGCTTCTAGTTCCGAGGCTTCTCCCGGTCGCAGCGTGCGAGTATCCACACTGTAGGCCAGCCGCAGGTTGGCAAAGCCACCGCTGGATTGGAAGTCGATTCGCATAGGAGACAAGGAAGGAAGTGACAGAATGCGGACGATGATTTTATGGTATAGCAGCCAAATGTCCGGGGCGGAGGATTGTCCGGGGCGGAGGATTGATTGAACCCATTGAAGCTGCCAACGGCTGATTGCGCCCACCCAACCTTAACCTCTGCCGCTGGTGTAGCAGGCGACCACGCGGCCGGCTCCGCGAAACTGGCTGAAGTAGGCGCGGCTGACGGCATCGCCCCGTTCCGACAGGACATCAATACCAATGCCGTTTCGCCCTTGGTCTTTGCCAGAACTGTGAAGGTATTGCCCGTCGCCCAGGTAGAGGCCAACGTGGGTGCAGCGGTCGGGGCGGCCAAAAAACACCAGGTCGCCGGGCTGGAGGTCGGTCATGGGAATCGGCTGCACAAAGGCTTCCTGCTGGTAGGCATCGCGGGGCAGCCAGATGCCCGCCGAGGCAAAAGCCGTTTGCACCAGCCCAGAACAGTCGTAGTTGGGGCCGACTGTGCCGCCCCAGAGGTAGTGGTTGGGCTGGGCCATGGCCTGGCGAGCAAAGGCAATGACCTGGGGCAGGCAGGCGTGGATGTCGTCGGTGCTGAGGGCGATCGCCCGATAGGGAGCCTCCGCCACCGCCAGCAGATCCAGATCTTCCACCGCCACCCAGCCCGGATAGTCGTCTTCACACAGCACTACAGAGATCGCGCTGCGGGCCGGGTCGGCGCTGGTGTCGGGCAGCGGCGGCAAGATTCGCAGGTATCGCCCAGCTACCGCTTGCGTCGCCAGATTTTTGAGCGCGGGCGAGTCATAAAGATTGAGATTTTCGAGACACTGGTAGGCGAAGGTGCGATCGCCCGCAAAATCAGCTTGAATAGACGCAAGGGAAACCATGTCGTACCGGGAAATGAGGCAGGGCTAATCTGCTTTAGCACTCGATCGGCAGTGGAACCCTCAATTCAGAGGAACCCTCACTCAACCCTGCTTGGATTCAACTCTTTTATACTAAGCCGCTGTAGTAATAGGCCGCTGTAGTAAGTCGTCTATAATCCGCTGCCTTGAATTGCCACAGTCCGCCCTATCCTCCCCCCTTGCCTCCATGCCGTTTTTTCAGCGCGACGACCAGCTTGCCCCACAGGGCGATCGCATTCTTGCCGCCACCCGAGCCGAATTCCCCAGCCTCGCGCCCAATCAAATTGCGTTCACCTGGCTGGTGTATCGACCGCCCATTCCCGTCAACACGGGCGGCGCAATTTCGCCGCAGCAGTTCTGGCAATATTCCGTCGGCGGCTATTCCTATCGCGGCGTAGAGCTAATTTACCCCGCCAGCGTGGTCAAGCTGTTTTATCTGGTGGCGGTGCAGGAGTGGCTAGAGCAGGGCATGATCGCGCCCTCCAGCGAACTGGATCGGGCCATCCGCGACATGATTGTGGACTCCAGCAACGACGCAACGGGGCTGGTGGTAGACATGCTGACGGGCACCACCAGCGGCCCCGAACTGCCCATCGAGCCGTTTGAAACCTGGAAATATCAGCGCAATATTGTGAACCGCTATTTCAAATCTCTGGGCTGGGAAGAACTGGACACGATTAATGTGAATCAAAAAACCTGGTGCGATGGCCCCTACGGGCGAGAGCGGGCCTTTTATGGCGAACTCATGGAAAACCGCAACCTGCTGACGACCGAGGCCGTGGCGCGGCTGCTGCACAGCATCGTGGGCGGCGTGGCGGTCAGCGGCGAGCGATCGCAGTTCATGATGCGCCTGCTGCACCGCAGCCTCAACCCCACGGAGCTAGCCGCCGACCCCGAAAACCAAGTGACGGGCTTTTTGGGCGGCGGCTTGCCGCAGACGGCGCGGCTCTGGTCGAAGGCGGGGCTGATGAGCCGGGTGCGCCACGACGCGGCCTACATCGAACTGCCGGATGCGCCGCCCTACCTGCTGGTGGTGTTCACCGAAGGGCGCGACCATAGCCAGAACGAGGCAATTTTGCCGTTTATTTCCCAGCAGGTAGCGGCGGCCATGATGGAATTGGGAGTCCGGGGTTAGGGCGTGAAGCGGAGGGTGGCGATTGCCCGGTCGTAGGCCTGGCGATACTGGGCATCGGATTCGCCCGTGCCCATCTGGTTGAGCGTGATCAGCACCCAGTTCTTGCCGTCGGGCGTGGGCACTAGCACCTGCTCCATGTCGTAGAGGCCGCTGGAGCGAAAGGCGATCGCCTGCTGCCCCGCCACGGTGACTTCCTGAACCTCACGCACGTTTGTCAACCAGTCGCTCTGGGCGATCCAGTCGGTGGCGGAAAGCCCTTCTGGGTTGGGCTGGACGGTGACGCTAACATTAGCGGGATACTCCGTGCCGCCCTCGTATTCGCCCGCTTGGATGGCGCGGTCATGGTCAATCGTCCAGATCTGCACGGCTTCGCGGGCCGCGACCTCCGGCGGAAAGTCGGTTTCGCCGTGGGCCACAAACTGGTCGGCGGGATAGGCAAACTGGAATCCAAAGCGATCGCTGCGATAGAGGCCCGATTCTGGTGCAGCCGAAATGGGCGAGGGCTGCTCCGTCGGCGCTCCTGTCCCACCAGGGGGCGACACGGGCGGCGACTGCACTTGGCAAGAGACCGCGGCCGCAACCAGCAGACCCAGGCTGAGTCGGTGCAGGGCTAGGCGAGCGGAAGACTGGGGGTTGGGGTTCATCATAAGGCTCCGTCGAGTCTGTAGGGGGCTTGCAGATTGAGTAGCTTCACCGGGAAGACAGCGCGTTCCGCAAGACGCGGCCGGCTCAGCGAAACAGGTTGGCGGGAAACTTGGCGGGAAACACGTTGGCGGCAACCATTTCGGAGGGAACCATGTTGGCGGGAAACACGTTGGCGGCAACCCTCTTGGCAGGAAACACGTTGGCGGTAAAAACGTTGGAAGGCGATCGCCCCCACCGCAAAACCATACGATAAAGTCAAAAGGGAACCTCCATTCGCAGTCTGATCCGCACTTTGAATAGATCCGCCATAGATCCGGCAAGATGATCAGGCTAGATTGCCCTCTTTGAAGCCCGCGCCACGCTGCGAGTTCCCCCAGTCCTGATTAAAATTTTCAATCAGTCGGCTCCATCCGTCGGTTCCACCAGTTGATTTCATCAGTTGGTTGATCCGTTGCCGCCGACCCTCATCGCTGCTCCCTACCGCCGCTGCCCATGACCGACCTGCCCCCCGCCCCCAACGCGCCGGAACCTCAACGGCTAGGAGACCTGCCAGACCGGCTCATCAAGCAGACGGTGCGCTACACTGACCACCGCTCCGTAGACCGCGACGCGCTCACGCCGATGATGCGCCACTACGCCGACCTGAAAGACGAGTATCCCCAGGCGCTGCTGCTGTATCGGGTGGGCGATTTCTTTGAGACGTTTTTTCAGGATGCCATCACCATTGCCCAGGAGCTAGAGCTGGTGCTGACCAGCAAAGACGCAGGCAAGACCGTGGGGCGAGTGCCGCTGGCGGGCGTGCCCCACCACGCCATGGAGCGCTACTGTGCCCAACTGGTGGAGCGGGGCTACGCCGTCGCCATTTGCGACCAGACCGAAGATGCCGCCGATGCCCAAGGGCGGCTGGTGCAGCGCCAGGTAACGCGGGTGATCACCCCTGGCACGGTGCTGGAGGAAGGAATGCTGAACGCCCGCCGCAACAACTACCTGGCAGCGGTGGTGATAGCTGGGGCGCACTGGGGGCTGGCGATCGCCGATGTATCGACGGGCGAGTTCCTCACCACCCAGACCAGCGGGCTGGATCGGCTGACCCAGGAGATTCTGCGGCTCCAGCCCTCCGAAATTCTGCTGCCCACCAACGCTCCCGACCTGGTGGGGCT
>NZ_DVEA01000049.1:0-74366 GCF_015295965.1 Thermoleptolyngbya sp. M55_K2018_002 | reverse complement strand
CGCTACGGGAGGTGCTGCAAGCAGACACAAAGACGCTCAGCGCGATGGGACATCATGGGCGATCGCGCGTGGTTCAGCAGCACAACGCCGCCACCGAAGCTCGTAAGCTGGCCGCCCTATTCCAGCAGATTGAAACCGAAGCGCGATTGTCTGAGGCGATCGCCCTACCTGACCTATCCCAACCGATTCCCGAAGGCTAGGCACTGCCTGCGGTTGCTCCTGGCTGTCTGCCCCAACCCCATCTGCTGCCTTCGCTCAACAGCATCTAGCCTGCTTGGAACGCGACCGAACGTCTCTCTGCCCCTTCTCATGGAATTCGCATGGCCTCTTCTGCCTCTCTCAACCGACTAGCCCTCAGCGGCGTGATCTGGACTATTGCAGGCTACGGAGCCAGCCAGGTTATGCGCTTTGGCGGCAACCTGATCCTCACCCGACTGCTGTTGCCGGAATATTTCGGACTGATGGCGCTGGTGAATATTCCCATCATCGGGCTGCAACTGTTCTCCGACGTGGGCATCATTCCCAGCATTGTGCAAAACAAGCGCGGCGACGAACCCGCGTTTTACAACACGGCCTGGACACTGCAAATTGTGCGGGGCTTTGGGCTGTGGCTGTTTTGTCTGGCGATCGCCTATCCCACGGCCCAGTTCTACAACGAGCCGCGCCTGCTCTGGCTAATTCCCGTCGTCGGGCTGACCACGATTCTCAATGGGTTTGAGTCTACCGCCGTTGCCACGCTGCGTCGCCACGTTGACCTTGCCAAAACCATCAAATTTGACGCGCTCATGCAGGCGGCCTCCCTAATTTTCATGATTATCTGGGCCGGATTCAGCCCGACGATCTGGGCGCTGGTGGGCGGCAACCTGGTGGCGGCGGCCCTGCGAACGGCTCGAAGCTTCTGGCTGATTCCGGGCTATCGCAACCAACTGTGCTGGGACAAAGACTCCCTGCGAGATCTCTTTAGTTTTGGCCGCTGGATCTTTATCTCTACGGCGCTGACCTTTCTGGCGACCCAGGCCGACCGTCTGATTCTGGGTAAATACATCTCCATCACCATGCTGGGGATTTACACCATTGCCTTTACCCTGTCGGACATTCCCCGGCAAGTCATTGGTGCATTGGGAACCAAGGTGATTTTTCCCGTGGTGTCGCGCACGGCAGATCTGCCCCGGCCTGAACTGCGGACCAAGATTTTGAAAAAGCGCTGGCTGCTGCTGATGGGGTCGGCGCTGCTGCTGTCGGGTGTGGTGGGCTTTGGCGATTTGTTTATCCTGACGCTGTATGACAACCGCTATCGGGATGCCGCGTGGATGGTGCCCGTGATGTCCTTTGGGCTATGGCACACGCTGCTGTATAGCACCATGAACCCCTGCCTGCTGAGCGTGGGCAAGTCGGTTTACGGCGCTTGGGGCAATCTGCTGCGGTTTGGGGCGATCGCCCTTGGGATTCCCTATGGGTTTGAGGCGGCGGGGCTATGGGGCGGCGTGCTGGCCATCACCTTTAGCGACCTGCCGATGTATGGCGTGGTGCTATACGGACTGGAAAAAGAGCGGCTGGGCTGCTGGCGGCAGGATGTGCAGGCGACGGCCGTGTTTTTGGGACTGCTGGCGGCGGTGCTGGGGCTGCGGCTGGCGCTGGGTTGGGGGCTGCCTGCCTTTGGCGGATCGGTGTAAATCCTGAGGAGCGATCGCCATGAGTCCAACAGTTGCCCTGGTGATGTACGGCTGGATTCCCATCGTGCTGTACCTGTTCACGCGCTATTCTCCCCCGCGGGCCGTCATCATCAGTTTTGTAATCGCGTGGCTATTCCTGCCGCAGGCGGCCATCGTGCTGCCCAGCATTCCCGACTACACCAAAATGTCGGCGACTTGCTATGGCATTTTGCTGGCAGTGTTTGTGTTCGACTCAGGACGATTTAGCACCTTCAAACCCGGCTGGATCGACGGGCTGATGGCGCTGTATTGCATCAGTCCATTTGTCTCGTCCATGGCCAATGGGCTGGGGGCCTACGACGGCGTTTCCAGCAGCCTGGAGCAGGTCGTGAGTTGGGGGCTACCCTACTTTTTTGGGCGATTGTACCTGAGTAATCTGGCGGGCATGAAGCACTTGGCGATCGCCATCTTTGCGGGTGGCTTGACCTATATTCCCTTCACCCTTTACGAATCGCGCTTTAGCCCCCAACTTCACCGGATGGTCTACGGCTATCACGCCCGCGCCGACTTTTCTCAAACCATGCGGATGGGCGGCTATCGTCCTACGGTATTTATGTCTCACGGGCTGGCGGTGGGCGCCTGGATGATGGCGGCGGCGCTGGTGGGCATCTGGCTCTGGAAAAGCGGCGTGCTGAAAAAGTATTGGGATCAGCCGATGAAGACGCTGGTGCCCGTCATGGTGGTCAGCTTTCTCAACTGCCGATCGACGGGAGCCTACCTGCTGCTGGTGTTTGGTCTGATCATCCTATTTCTGGGCAGCAAGCTGAAAACCTACATTCCGCTCATCCTCCTGGTCGTGTTCATCGGCACGTATCTCTACATGGGCGCAACGGGCTACATCACTCCTGATCGCCGCGACAGCATCGAAGAATTTGTCACCAAAACCCTAAATGAAGAACGCGCCCAATCGCTGATCTTCCGGCTGGAAAACGAGGAACTGCTGAGCGAGAAAGCCCGCCAGCGGCCTGTGTTTGGCTGGGGCGGCTGGGGGCGGGCCCGCGTCTACGATGACTACGGCAAAGACATTTCTGTGACGGACAGCCTGTGGATCATTGCCTTTGGGAATCAGGGCGCGTTTGGGCTGATCACGCTGTTCAGCACCATGATTGTCCCGTCGTTTCTGCTGTGCGTCAGTCGCTACCCGCCAAAAGTTTGGGCCCACCCGCTGGCGGCTCCTGTGGTCTGCGTGGCGGTCGTCACGATTCTGTTTGCGCTGGACTGTGTGCTAAACGCCATGCCCAATCCCATTTTCACCCTCTCTAGCGGCGGCATTGCGGGGCTGGTGCTGAAACCGGAGCCGCTGCGAAAACGAGTGCCCAAACGCAAACCCGCGGGGCGATCGCTCCCTCGTCGAAGGCACAGCATACCGCTCGCTTCACCCTAGATTTGGGAACGCTAATTGAAAGACTCACGATGTGCTGCGACTCACTTTTTTGCTGCTCCTGAGGTTGTTTTCATGCAAAAGATGATGCCATCATCTCTGCGCGTTTTGTACGCGGCTGGGCCCGGTAACGTGATCGGTACGTATCAACACTGGAGCCAGCAAAAAGATGATCCATCGCAGGTGTCTGTGACGTACTCCGGGCAGTTCTTTGAAGTCTGCCGCGAACTCAATGCGAATGCTTACGTGATTTCTTCATGTCGAGATAAACGAACGCTTCAGGATGGCGCATTTATCTTAGAACATCGACCCATTCCCTTTCGGAAGGCAACGGGGCTGCTCTACCACGCAGGGCAGATTTGGTATGGGCTGCGGCTGGCGATTACGGCTGTGCGGTTCCGCGCTGATGTGGCGGTTGTGGCTGATGGCACGACCCACTGGTTTATGCTGTCGCTGCTACCCCGGCTGGGGGTGCAGGTAATCCCATCGCTGCACTGTGTCCTGTGGCGCAAGTTCTTGCCCATGCGAAAACTTGAAAAGACCGCGCTCAGGTGGGGAAAACGCTTGTTTCAGCGGGATTGTCGCGCCATTTTGGCGATTTCTGATGATATCGCTGAGCAGGTTGCCATGCTCACCCATCGTCAGCATCGCACCATCTCCATCTTTACCCCTGTCTATCGGCGGGAACAGTTTGCCCTGCTGAAGCCGCCTGACGAAGCGCGATCGCCCTTCCGCGTGCTGTTTGCGGGGCGCATCGAGCCAGAAAAGGGCGTGTTTGACCTGCTGGACATCGCCAAGCAAACGCGCAGCCTCAGCCCCAATATCGTATTCGACCTGTGCGGCGATGGCTCGGCGCTGGATGCCCTGAGACAGGCAGCGGCCGCAGCAGGATTGGCGGATTCCTTTATCTGCCACGGCCACTGCGACCAGTCCGCTATGCGGCGGCGCTACGAAGCATCTCACGCCGTCATCGTGCCCACCCGCACCGACTTTGTGGAGGGCTTTAACAAAGTGGTAGTGGAAGGGGTGCTGGCGGGTCGTCCGGTGGTCACGTCCGCTGCCTGCCCTGCCCTGTCTGCGGTGCGCGAGGCGGTGGTCGAAGTGCCGCCAAACGATATCGCAGCCTACGCCGAGGCGCTGGTGACGCTGATGGGCGATCGCGCTTTCTATCGGCAAAAGCAGCAAGCCTGCCTCAAGCTGCAAGACCGTTTCTATGACCCCAAGCGCGGCTGGGCTGCCCGATTGAAAACGCTGCTGCTGACTTGCAAATCGCAAAACTATGGTGCGAGTGCGCTGCAACCCGAATATCGCAAAACCTGACCGCAGTCCTGGGAATCGAATCCGAACAGCGCAAATTCAGAACCAAAGCACACTAAAGCACATTACGGAGCAACCCTATGTCATCTGTCGCCCATTTGCCGGACACGCTACCGGACACGCTACCGGACACGCTACCGGACACGTCTTTGCCGGATAGAACCCCGGACATCACCCCAGATATCACCTTTGTCTGCTGCGTCGAGTCGGGCTGGCTGGAAACCCAGACCGTGCGGATGGTAGAGAGCCTGCGGCGCTGGGGCGGGGCCTTTGCTGATGCGCCCGTGGTGGCAGTCACGCCGCGCTTTGGGCCGCCGCTGTCGGGCAAGACGCTGCGGGCGTTTGACCGCCTGGGTGTGGAATACCTGCGCTTTCGGGCCCCCAATCCCTACGCCTGGAAAAGCTTTTTGAACAAGCACTACGCGATGGCGGCGGTTGAGGAACGCTGCACCACGGAGTTTCTGGGCTGGTTGGATAGCGACCTGCTGATTTTGGGCGAACCCGACCAGCTCCGCCTGTCCGACGACGAAGACTTTGCCGCCTGCGCCCCCGACAAAAACATCGGCACATCGGGCCCAGACGACCCGTTTGAACCCTACTGGCGCGAAGCTTGCAAGGTGGCAGGGTTGGAGCTATCTGATTTGCCGTGGGTGGTGACGGAGCGCGAGGGCATCAAAATCCGCCTGTACTGGAACAGCGGCGTGTTTGTCTATCGCCGCGCCACGGGCTTTTCCAAAGTCCACTTGGATACGACGCTGAAACTGCTGGATGCTCACATTGCCTCCGCCAAGGCGGGCGTGTATTTCACCCAGCACACCCTGGGCATGACGATGGTGAAGATGGGCCTGCGCTGGCGATCGCTCCCCCATTCACACAATTACGGCATGGGCACCAAGACCCATGCCCAGTGGTATGACCCCGAAAAGCTGCGGCAAGCCAAGATCTTGCACTATCACGATGCGATGTGGATGCCATTTTGGGACACGTTTCTGCAATGCCTGAACGACACGCATCCCGATGTAGGAACCTGGCTGGCAGCGCAGGGGCCCCTGGTCAACAGCGCCCCGCCCCAGTGGAAACTGCTGAGCAAGGGGCTAAATCGGCTACGCCAGCAAAAGGCCGCCGAATATCAAAAGCTCTGTACTGTGATTTGACGGATGAGTGGATTGATACCGTGATTTTAGCCGCTGTGTGATTTAATCTCAGTGGATCGAAAAGGACGGGTTCCGGTGCATTGATCGACCCATCGCTAGCCCGAAGCAACCCAGTTGTGCGCGTTTTTGATCAACCCCTATGACTCAATCTTTACCCCTGACCCCAGCGACCCGCCTGCTGGTGGTGATTGTGAACTATCGAACGCCCGACCTGACCATCGACACGCTGCGATCGCTCGTCCCCGAAATTCAGGCCATGCCCAATACCCGCGTGGTGGTGACCGACAACCTCTCGCCAGATGACTCGGTCGCAAAAATCGGAGGGGCGATCGCCGCTGAGGGCTGGGACTCTTGGTGTACCTTTATGCCCCTCCCCAAAAACGGTGGCTTTGCCTATGGCAACAATGCGGCGATTCGGCCAGCGCTGCAATCGGAACACCCGCCAGACTACGTGCTGCTGCTCAACCCAGATACCATCGTTCGGCCGCGGGCGCTGCAAGTGCTGGTGCAGTTCATGGACGAGCATCCCAGCGTGGGGATTGCGGGCAGTCGGCTAGAAGACCCAGACGGCACGCCCCAGCGCTCGGCCTTCCGGTTCCACACCCTGCTGAGCGAAATCGACAGCGGGCTGCGGCTGGGCGTGGTCAGCCAACTGCTAAACCGCTGGACCGTTGCGCCGCCTGTCTCAGACGAGACGTTTCAAACCGATTGGGTTGCTGGAGCCAGCATGATCATCCGCCGCGAGGTCTTCGATGCCGTGGGGCTGATGGATGAAGAATACTTCATGTATTACGAAGAGATGGACTTTTGCCTGCAAGCCCATCGCGCTGGCTGGCCCTGCTGGTATGTGCCAGAGAGCCGCGTCGTGCATCTGGTGGGGCAAAGCTCTGGTGTCACCAACCAAAAGCAAGCGCCCAAACGTCGCCCGCAATATTGGTTTGACTCGCGCCGCCGCTATTTTGTAAAAAACCACGGCTGGCTCTATGCTGCCGCGACAGATGCCGTGTGGGCCAGCACCTTTGCTCTGTGGCGACTGCGGCGCGTCCTCCAGCAAAAGCCCGATGCCGATCCGCCCAATTTCCTGTCTGATTTCATCGCTAACAGCGTGTTTCTGAAAGGCGCAGATATTAAGCCTGCCCGCTGTTCCTGAGAGGGCTTCGGCGGAAAGTCTGGCTGGGTTTTTCAGATAGCGTTGAAAAATAGCGTTAAATCTAGTTCTCCAAAAAACCTCTTTGAAGGGCTACTGTGTACACACAAGTCTTCTACGCTTGAGCAGCGATGTGTTGATCCCCCCTAACCCCCCTTGAACGATCCCCCCTTAACCCCCCTTGAACAAGGGGGGAACCGAACCTGGAGTGACCCGAAGCAAGGAGAACTGGCTTAGAAGTCCCCCTGATTAAGGGGGATTTAGGGGGATCTTTCAGAGCCTGACGCAAAAAGATGGTGTACATAGTCGCTTGTTAAGGAGGGAGTCGAGCCGCCCGATCACAGTCCCCCTGATGAAGGGGATTTAAGGGGGATCAAACGCCGACTTCCTAAGCCGACTTCCTAAACAGAACCCTCACTGCATACCCTAACCCCAAATTTCATCTATGGTTGCTCATCCCGACCCCTCTATCTCCTCGATAATGTCTGCTGATTCGGATGATGCGCCGCTGTCGCTGTGGCAGCAGATCAAAGAAGACTGGATCGCCCACGGCCGCGACTGGACGAAGCCGGGATTTCGCGCAGTGGCGGTGCATCGCTTTGGCGTGTGGCGCATGGGCATCGAGCCGAAGCTGCTGCGGGCCCCCTTCAGCATTCTCTACCGGGCCATGTTTCGCCATGTTCGCAATGTCTACGGGATCGAACTGCCTTACACGGTGCAGCTTGGGCGGCGCGTGATTATTGAACACCAAGGGGCGATCGTGATTCATGGGCAGACGGTGATCGGCGACGACAGCGTGATTCGTCAGGGCGTGACGATGGGCAACCGCTATCTCGATCGCCCCACGGAAGCGCCCCGCCTCGGCAAGCGGGTGAATGTGGGCGCGGGGGCGAAGATTCTGGGTGCGGTGACGCTGGGCGACGATGCCAATGTGGGCGCAAACGCCGTGGTGTTGAAGGACGTACCCGCAGGCAAGACGGCGGTGGGCATTCCTGCCAAGATTATCGACTAGCGGCGGCAAGGGCTTGGGCAGCCAAGCAAGGGACAGGCTGGCGCAACGGCGATCGCCCCTAGTCTGATAGGCTTGAGGGAATTGTTTTAGGGCTTCGGGGGGCCGCTGAGCCGTGCCATCGTCTGATCTGGAAGAAAAATCTTCACTGCTGCCGCTCCAGCGCGTCTTGGGCAGCTTGCGGCACTATCCCTGGCTGACGCTGGGCGGGCTGCTGAGTGCGCTGCTGCTGATTGCGGCCTACGCAGCAACACCGCAACTCTTCCGATGGGCCATTGACCAAGGGGTGGCGCAGCGCAATCTGCGCGTGGTGTTGTACGGGGCGGGTGGGCTGGTGGCGGCGGCGATCGCCCGGGGCGTGTTCAACTTTGGGCAAAGTTTCTGTGCCGAGGCGCTGTCGCAGGGGGTTGCCTACGATCTGCGAAACCGCATTTTTCAGAAAATTCAAAACCTCAGCTTCAGCTATCACGACCAATCCCAAACTTCGCAACTGCTGACGCGAGTGACCAGCGACATCGAGCAGGTGCGGACGTTTCTCAGCACCAGCCTGATTCAGGTGATTAGCGGCGTGGTGACGCTGGTGGCGATCGCCATCATTCTGCTGATTATGAACTGGGAACTGGCGCTGATCACGCTGACGGTGGTGCCCGCGAGTAGCTGGCTGATGGCGCGTTTTTTGCGGCAAAACAGCAGCCTATTTCGCCGGGTGCAGGAACAGTTGAGCAATCTAAACGCCGTGCTGCAAGAGAACCTGATCGGCGTGCGCGTGGTCAAGGCGTTTGTGCGCGAGGACGTGGAAACGGAGCGCTATTCCGACCTGAATCAAGACCTGGTGGCGGCGAACCTGAAAACGGTGCGGTCAATTCGCAATACGTTTCCGTTTATCTTTTTGCTGAGCAACCTGGTGACGGTGGCAGTGATCGGCTACGGCGGCGCGGCTGTGATTGGCGGCCGCTTTTCGGTAGGCGAACTGGTAGCGTTTAACTCCTACCTGCTGCTGATTTTGCAGCCGATTTTGCTGATTGGCTTTGCGGCCCCGGCGATCGCCCAGGCAGCGGCTTCGGCAGAGCGCGTGTATGAAGTGGTGGATGCTGAAATCGAAATTCGCGATCGCCCCAAAGCGGTTCCGTTTGTCACCTGCGGCGGCCGCATCACGTTTGAGAATGTGTCGTTCCGCTATCCCGGCTCCAGCACGCCCGCCCTCCGCCATGTGTCTTTCGAGACTCGGCCCAACGAGCTAATCGCCATACTGGGCATGACAGGTTCGGGCAAAAGCACCGTGGTTAACCTAATTCCCCGGTTTTACGACGTGACAGACGGAGCCGTGCGGATTGATGGGCGGGATGTGCGCGATTTCACGCTGCAAAGCCTGCGATCGCGCATCGGCATCGTGTTTCAGGAAACGACGCTGTTTTCTGGCACGATCTTGTCCAACATCACCTACGCCAAGCCCCACGCCACCCTAGAAGAGGCGATCGCGGTGGCAAAAACAGCGCAAATTCACGACTTTATCATTAGCTTGCCGGAGGGCTATCACACCCTCGTCGGAGAACGCGGCGTGGGGCTATCGGGCGGGCAAAAGCAGCGATTGGCGATCGCCCGCACACTGCTGACCGACTACAACATCCTAATCCTGGATGACAGCACCTCGGCCGTGGATGCCAAGACCAGCGCCGAGATTCAAGCCGCCCTCGACGACCTGATGCGCCGCCGCACCTGCACCTCCTTCGTGGTGGCCCAGCGCATTAGCACTGTCCGCACTGCCGATCGCATTCTGGTGATGGACAAGGGGCGACTGGTGGCCCAGGGCACCCACGAGGAACTGCTGAAAACCAGTCCGCTCTACGGCGTGATTTTGGAATCCCAGGTGAAGAAATCCGTCGCAGCCTCCGCCTAAACTGCCCATCTCAACTATCTTGTCCAATGCTTTCTTGTCCAATGCTTCTGCCCCACCCCCTGTCCTGACACCCAGATCAATCCCAGATCAATTCTTACAAGTCTTATCTTACAAGTCTTACAAGGGCTTCTCCCAAGCGCCAAAGCCCGGAGGCCTCATCAACGCCTAGTCTGGCAATCCCCAATCCAAAATCCCCAATCCCCAATCCAAAATCCCCAATCCAAAATCCACAATCTGTCTCCAAATGGGTATCAGCGGGTAAATTGGGAGGGCAGATAGTCGTTTGGAGCCGCGACAGATAATCGCGAAGCCGAATTGCAAGACTGGCAAGACTGGGAGGACAGGGAACGATGGAACCACTCAACGCCGCACAGCGCAGGGCATGTTTTCAACAGGCGGGCGATCGCGCTGGGGTTCATGCGCCGCTGTTGGCGGCCCTCCACGCGGTGCATCAGGCTCCTACCCTCAGCGATGGTGAAGTCGGCCTCGGCATCTCGCCTGCCAACCAGGTGGCGCTGACAGAGGTGGAAACGCTACCTGGACAGGTGCAAGTCGCCGCCAGCACGGTTCGCAGTATCACCGATCGCCTGATTGCTCAGGGCTGGCAAAGTGCTGACCTGTGGGACGTGGATTGGGGGCGCTATGGCGATCGCTTTTTGACAGCCTTAGCGGAGGGCTATTTGCCGCCGCCCAACGACACCCACGCCGCCCAACTCGAACCCTGCGACGGCGGGGCGCTGCTGCGAGCCTATGTCCAGAGGGTGGAAGCAGACCATCAGGCGGCGGGTTTGCCGTCTAACCTGGCATTTGTGGATGGGGCGCTGCTGAATTTCCTGGAACAAGTGCCTGCAACCTATCGCGGGCTGAGCCACGAACGGGACGGACTGCTGGAGGCGGTGCGGCTCTGGCGGAAGTTGGACAGCCAATCGGCCGCCATTCACTCGCTCCTGCCCCGTGGGTCAACCTTTGAGCCAGACGCGCTGCCTGCTACGGACCGCTTGGACATCGCCTTGCAAGACCTGAGCCGCCGCCTGCCGCTCAACTATGCAGGCTATCCCCATCAGCGGGAGGCGCTGCTGCGGCTAGTGCAGTGCTGGCGACAGTTGCCCAGCCGAGAAGCGGCGATCGCCTCTCTAGAAAAGAAAGATCCCCTTTCCCCAGATTTGACCACGCTAGACCCGGCGCTGATGGCTTTTGTGCAGCGGCTTCCGGCGCGTTACCTGGGCAAAGGAGAACAGCGCAATGCCCTGACGGAAACCTTTCGCCTGTGGCAAGGCCTGGATTCGCGCACGACGGCTGTGCGGACGCTGGGCGTAGATCCAGAATCCTTGATGAGCGCCAGCCCCGCCGCGCTGCTGGATGCTGCTCGCCAGCTTGATCAACAGCTTCTGCGATTTGTCCAGCGGATTCCCGCCGCCTATCGCCAAACCGATGCTCAGCGAGTGGCCCTGCTACATCTGGTGCAGACTTGGCGGGGGCTGGAAACAGGCGAGGCCACCGTGCGATCGCTCGTGGATGACCTGCGGCAGTTGCAATCGGCACATCCCGGCTCTCCAGACGCAATGCCTGCGCCCGTACCCGACCTGCTGCCCGTGCTGCAAACCGAGTGGACGCTAGACACGATTCAACTGCACGGGGCGATCGCCCCTGGCGGACGGCTGACCTGGGCGGAGGCGACCCAAGGCGGGCTGTACCTGCCGAAAAATCTGGCGGCGATGCGGGCGATCGTGCGTCTGGCGACAGCGATGGAACAGGTGGCCACGCGACTAGGGCGATCGCCCCACATCATCGCGTGGCACTGTTCTCCAGAGGCAGCCAGGGCCTTGCCTGGCCCCAATCCAGATCAGCATACGCTGGGCTGTGCCTTGCTGTTCTACTGCGACGGTCTTACCGCGCAGCAGATTTACTGGACGCTCGATCCCTGGTGGACAGGTGGGCTAGGGCGGTTTACCCAATATCCAGCGCTGGTCTACCTAGAGAGCAGTGGGGCGATCGCCAGCCCAGAGCCAGATCACCGCGTCCGCTGGGTTCACTAAAATCAAGCGTTTCTAAATTAGGCGTTTCTAAATGCCCAGCATCAGGCAGTTCCAGTCAACAGCACCAGTCAAAGTCAATAAGACGCTCAGGACGCTTTGGTGGACTTAGTGCTGCGCGTGGTGGATGCCGCTTTTGGGGTTGTGGACTTGGCAGAGGTGGATGTTGCTGCCGTTTTCTTGGCGGGCGCTGGTTCGGTTGGCGTTACCTCAGCCTCGGCCTCAGCGGTCGATTTAGCAGATTTGGTTGTCTTCTTTGCAGCGGACGCCTTGGTTGTGCTGGATTTAGCCGTGCTGGATTTAGTTGTGCTGGATTTAGCCGTGCCAGCCTTTGCGCGGGTTGTTTTGGTGGTTTTGGTCGCCGTCTTGGTGGCCGAAGTCTTTGTGCCTGCGTCGCCAGTTTTGCTGGAACGGCGCGAGGTTTTCTTGGTGGCGGCTTTTTCTGCCAGCGCTTTCAGGGCCGCTTCCATGCTGATGGATTCGGCTTTTTCGCCTTCAGGCAGGGAGGCGTTAAGTTTGCCGTGCTTGATGTAAACGCCGTAGGGGCCGTTGTAGAGGTTCACGGGTTCGCCGTCTTCCGGGTGGGGGCCTAATTCTCGGATCGGAGCCGCGGCCCGTCCGCGTCCGCGCCCTGCCTTCGGCTCTGCCAGCAGTTCTAGCGCCCGCTCTAGGGTAATCGTCAGCACGTCGTCGTCGCCTTTGATCGAGCGGTAGTCTTTACCGTTTTTGCCCTGGTCATGGACGATGTAGGGCCCAAAGCGACCCAGATTCGCCTGAATCTTGCAGCCCGTTTCCGGGTGCATCCCCAGTAAACGCGGCAGCGCCAGCAGGTTCACCGCCTGCTCCAACGTTACATCTTGGGGCTGCACGCCTTTGGGCAGCGAGGCCCGCTTGGGCTTGGGGTTTTCATCCGTTACGTCGCCAAGCTGCACATAGGGGCCGTAGGCTCCGATCAGCACGTAAATTGGTTCGCCCGTTTCGGGATGAAACCCAAGCTTGTCCGGCCCTTCGGTTTTTTGACGCAGCAGCACTTCGACCCGCTCGGCATCCAGGTCAGACGGCGTAAAGTCTTGGGGAATGGTAGCTTTAACCGGCCCCTCCTCGGTTTCGGTTTCGATATAGGCTCCGTAGCGGCCAATGCGGACTTTGGCATCCAGCCCCTCCAGATCCACGCTGCGGGCTTCGGCAGGGTCGATTTGGCTCTCGCGCTGCTTCACCTGCCCATCTAGCCCGGTTTCGCCCAGGTAAAACTGCTGGAGATAGGGCAGCCAGTCGGCTTCGCCCGTGGAAATGTCGTCTAGCGTGCGCTCCATGCGAGCGGTAAAGCTGGTGTCTACCAGGTCAGGAAAGTGCTTTTCGAGCAGGCTGGTGACGGCAAAGGCAGTGAAAGTGGGCACGAGACTGTTGTTCACCATTTGGGCGTAGCCCCGGTCGATGATGGTGCCGATGATGCTGGCGTAGGTGCTGGGGCGACCGATGCCTTCGCTTTCCAGCGTTTTCACCAGGGACGCTTCGGTGTAGCGGGCGGGCGGCTGGGTTTCGTGGGCGATCGCCTCTAGCTCCTGACAAGTGGGATGGTCGCCCTCCCGCAGCACAGGCAGGATCACTTCCTGGTTTTCGATTGCCGCATCGGGATCGTCCGACCCTTCCACGTAGGCCCGGAAAAAGCCGGGAAAGTCAATGCGCTTGCCCGTAGCGCGAAATCCCGCATCTTCTGCCTGGATTTGCACGGTGATATTCGTCTGGCGGACTTCTGCCATCTGGGTGGCCACCGTGCGCTTCCAGATCAGGTCATAAAGCTGAAACTCGCGCCCGCTCAGGCCCGTTTCCTGGGGCGTGCGGAAGGTGCTGCCTGCGGGACGGATGGCTTCGTGGGCTTCCTGTGCGCCCTTGCTCTTAGTAGAATAGCGGCGCGGTTCGGGGCTGAGGTATTCGCTGCCATACATCTGCTGAACGCAGCTTCGAGCGGCGGCGATCGCCTGTTGCGACAGGTTCACCGAGTCGGTTCGCATGTAGGTGATATAGCCCTGTTCATAAAGGCTCTGGGCCACGCGCATCGTATCACGGGCCGACAGGCGCAGCTTGCGGTTGGCCTCCTGTTGCAGCGTCGAGGTGGTGAAGGGCGGCGAGGGCTTGCGCGTCGAAGACCGCTCTTCTAGTCCTGTGACAGTCCAGGTTGCCGACTGGAGGCGATCGTGCAACGCCTGGGCCTCTGCCTCACCCAGCAGCAGCACATCGCGCCCGGCGATGATTTGTCCCGTCGATTCGTCAAAATCTGCCCCCGTGGCAATGCGGCGGCCACCCAGGGTCACCAGTTTCGACTCAAAGCTGCTGCCGTCTTTCTCCAGCGTCGCCTTCAGATCCCAGTAAGACCCCTTGCGAAAAGCGCGGCGCTGCCGTTCGCGGTTGACCAATAGGCGTACTGCAACCGACTGAACTCGCCCTGCCGATAGACCCCAGGCAATTTTTTTCCACAGCAAGGGCGACAGCGTGTAGCCCACTAGCCGATCTAGAATGCGCCGGGTTTCCTGGGCATGAACCAGTTGCTCATCCACATCGCGGCAGTTTTGCAGGGCCTCGCGGATGGCTTCCTCGGTGATTTCGTGGAACACCATGCGCTTCGTGGGCACCTTGGGCTGGAGCAGTTGCAGCAGGTGCCAGCTAATGCTTTCCCCCTCACGGTCTTCGTCCGTCGCCAGGATTAGCTCGTCGGCCTGTTTTAGAGCCTCTTTCAGCGCCTTGACGACTTTCTTTTTATCCTGCGGCACGATGTAGAGCGGCTCAAAATCTGCGTCTACGTTGACCCCCAGTTTTGCCCACTCTTCGCCCTTGACCGAAGCGGGAATGTCGCTCGCCGACTGGGGCAAATCTCGCACATGGCCCATCGATGCCTCGACCCGATAGCCCGGCGGCAGGTAGTTGCGGATGGTTTTTGCTTTGGTGGGGGATTCGACAATGACGAGAGTTGACATGGATCTCAGTCGTGCTAAGAAAAAGGACGCAGATGGAGAACGTATCGGTAACGCTTCGATCTGGCGGGGGCCGGGCGAGGACGAGACAGATAGGCGATTACAGACAGGCGATTACAGACGGGCGATTATGGGACAGTCCGTTTGACTGATGCCTGTTCTCTACTTATAGACCATAGCCTTGAAAAGTAGGGAATCTCAAATCGTAAGGATTTTACAAGAAGGAAATCTTTTGGGGGCTATTAGGAGAAACAACGGGGATTATCGGCCGAGCCGCACGTAGCGCACAGATTTGCGCGGTATGATCCATTAGAAATGGAAAGAAATGGAACAAGTCTGAACCTGAATGCAGGGGATTAAGTAGCAGTTTGCCCACAGAGAACCGATCGAGAATCACGTTTGAACGCTTTAACGGTTTGTCGAACGTTTCGTTTGAACGCTTGTGTCGAACTGCCCATGATTCTGATAAGGTCATTTTGTTCCATCACATCTTCAACTTTGCGCCGTTTACGCTAGACCCCCTATGGACTTTTCCACGCTTGCTGGCCAGCTTAATGCCGGAACCATTCTGCCGGAAGGGATTGTGATTGCCACGCTGATGGTGGTGCTGATCGGAGACTTGATTGTGGGGCGATCGTCGGCTCGATGGACTCCCTACGTGGCGATCGCCGGACTGTTAGCGGCCGTTGTGGCGCTGGTGCCGCAGTGGGATATCGCCGAACCCATTTCGTTTCTGGGGAGCTTTAGCGGAGACACCCTGAGCGTCGTATTTCGCGGCATCATTGCCCTGTCGGCGGCGCTGACGATCCTGATGTCGGTGCGCTACGTAGAACAATCGGGCACATCGCTGGCCGAGTTCATCGTCATTTTGCTCACGGCGACGCTGGGCGGTATGTTCCTCTCTGGGGCCGATGAACTGGTGATGGTGTTTGTGTCGCTGGAGACGCTGAGTATTTCGTCTTACCTGCTGACGGGCTATATGAAGCGCGACCCCCGCTCAAACGAGGCGGCGCTGAAGTATCTGCTGATTGGCGCGGCCAGTTCCGCCATTTTTCTCTACGGCTCGTCGCTGCTGTACGGGCTGTCGGGTGGGGAAACGCGATTGGGGGCGATCGCCACCAACGTTGCGATCGCCGGGCTTGAAGACTCCATTGGCATTGTGATCGCCTTGGTGTTTGTGATTGCGGGCATTGCCTTCAAGATTGCCGCTGTTCCCTTTCACCAATGGACCCCAGACGTGTACGAGGGGTCACCAACGCCCGTAGTCGCGTTTTTGTCAGTGGGTTCAAAGGCAGCGGGCTTCGCTTTGGCGATTCGCCTGCTGGTAACGGCCTTTCCTGCTGTTTCCGATCAGTGGCAGTTTGTGCTGACCGCCCTGGCAATTCTCAGCATGGTGCTTGGCAACGTGGTAGCTCTGGCACAGACCAGCATGAAGCGACTGCTGGCCTATTCCTCGATTGGTCAAGCCGGCTTTGTGATGATTGGGCTGATCGTGGGTACTCAGGCCGGCTATTCCAGCATGGTGTTCTACCTGCTGGTGTACCTGTTCATGAACCTGGGCGCGTTTTCCTGCATCATCCTGTTTGCGCTGCGGACGGGCACAGACGAAATTACCGAGTACAGCGGTCTGTACCAAAAAGACCCGCTGCTGACGCTGGCGCTGAGCATTTGTCTGCTGTCTCTGGGCGGCATTCCGCCGCTGGCAGGCTTCTTTGGCAAGATTTATCTATTCTGGGCAGGCTGGCAGGCTGGGGCCTATGCGCTGGTGCTGGTCGGCCTGGTGACGAGCGTGATCTCCATCTACTACTACATCCGCGTGGTGAAGATGATGGTGGTGAAGGAGCCGGATGAAATGTCTGAGTCGGTAAAGAACTATCCGCCAATCCGCTGGACGTTGCCAGGAATGCGCCCGCTCCAGGTAGGCATCGTCACGGCGCTAATCTTCACCTCGCTGGCGGGCATTCTGTCCAATCCGCTGTTTACGCTGGCGAATGACTCGGTTGACCGCACGCCGATGCTGCAACCCGCGCTACGGGTTGAACGGGCCCTGATGGCGATCGCCCGTCAAAATCCTGTGGAGTAGGGCTGCGGCCGCACTCCGATGGAAGGGGAAGAAGGAAGAACGAAGAACGAAAAACGAAGAGTGAAAAGTGGGTGGCTGATCGCTTGGCGATGGGCCACCTGCTTTTTGTGATTACGGTTTTTCGGTTATGGTTTTTCGGTTACGGTTTTGCGATCGCAGTGCGAGGCCGCACAAGATCTGCAAAATACAAAAATCACACCAGGAAAATCACACGACGGTCAGGTCGCCCTGCACATCCAGCCGCTTAAAGTTGCCCAGCGTCAGGTAGCGTTCGGTCAACGTTTCGGCGATCGCCGGGGTCACCCAGCCGATCTGCTTGAGCAGGTGAACCGCGACGGCATACTTGGCCCGCTTGGCTCCGTCCATCACCTTGATCGCCAGCCCCATGCCTTCGCCCACGCGACCAATGCACTGAATCCCCTCTGCACCCGACTTGCTCACCAGCGCCCCTTCCGACAAGCGCATCACTTCTGTATCAAATTCGCCCTCGCCTGCCACCAGAATGGGGTGATGGGTCATCGCTCGCACAATGCGTTCCAGATCCAGACTGCTGCCCGACGCAAGCTGGGCAAACAGCGTCGCCATCTGCCCCAGTTGCATAAAGTAGGTGGGTGCGCCGCAATCGTCGTGGGCGGAGATAAATTCCGCCGCGGGCATCCGCAGCAGTTCTGAGACCTTGGACAGGATCAGCGTCTGCACCGGGTGGTTGCGCTGCAAATAGTCGGAGGTGGGATAGCCAAGCTGGCGGCAGACTGCTAACATGCCCGCATGTTTACCAGAGCAGTTATGCTCTAGCGGGCTACGCTTGCCATCGGGAATGGGGCATTGCAACATTGACGGGTCAACGTCGCAGCGCCAGAGAATGTTGAACACCTGACGCACCTGCTCAATTGTGCCGCGATGGGAACTGCACATAATCGCCAGATCGCGATCGCTCAACCCAAAGCGCTCCAGCGTGCCCGTGCTGGTCACGGCCATCGCCTGAAACGGCTTGAGCGACGATCGCACAAAGGAAGCCGTCTCCGCACTGCCCGCGACGGACAGCACGCGACCACGATTGTCTGCAACTGCCGCCTGCACCAGGTGCCGCGACTCGATAATGCCCTCTCGCAGCAGCCGAACTTCTAGCTCTGCGGTCTGTACTCGTTTTCCCCTAGTCATTCCTGGCCTTAGCCATTTCCAGTAAATAAAGTCCAGCGTCTTCCGCCTCTAGGACTGTGACACACTGCGTCCACCAGCGCAATAGAAACGCCATGATGTGTCATGAGATGGCTTGACAGCAGGTGTGGTGGACGGCAGATGTTTTGGATCGAGGCGATGCCAGTCAACGGTTCTCGCGAGGGAGTCACGTCAACGAGCTACGATGCGAGAGAATGCCCCAGATAATGCCACTGAGAACCAGCAATAGCCCAAAGATGGCAAACGTGCGCCAGAGCCGCTTCATAATAGGCTGAATTTGGTAGCTCACGATCAGGCGATCGCGCTGCAACACCTCTTCGGGCTTCGTCCAGGTCTGTCCGTCATACCAGCCCGATTCTTCATAGAACACGGTTTCCTTGGAAAGGCGATCGCGCACATACCACCAGCCCAGCGTCAGCCGCACTAGCGCCAGCAGCGGAATCACGCAAGCCCCTACCGCCGCGCTCAGGGCAAACAGCGCTGGATATTTCGCGGGCGGAAAGCTGACCGCCGCCACAGGCCCAGACACCCCCCAACTCAAGCCCCAGAGAATCAGAATCGGCTTGATGTAGTGCCAGAGGTCGAGCGTCGCCCAGCGAAAAAACCAGGACTCCTGCAAGTCCTGAAACTCATTGATAGGTTGCTGCTCGGAGGGAACCGGGCAGACGGGCAGAGAGGATTTCATGGGCAACAGGTGGGCTGCATCCTAGCGCGAGGTGGGAAACGGTGAACGAAGTGCGCTGACCTCTCGCGTCATCCGCACTGAGTCTGGTTCCAAATCGGATTCTGAAAACAATCCTGAATGCAGTCTACTGTAATCCACGAATCTGGTGTAGCTAGGAGCAGACAGAAGGCAGGAGGCGGTGCCAAAAGTCACGCTGCACAGAGCTTGTGTGATTTCCAGGCTCCTCGCTACCTTGTTTAACTCCAGCCGCCTAGGACAGAGGGCACTCGACCCAGCGAGATTCTAGTTAAACGCTCCGGACTGAAAGACGCGGGTCAAATGCCCCTTCTCAAGGCCGTCAAACGCTCCCCTAGCCTTTTGCAGAGGGGCTTGCGCTTTGCAGTGCCGCAAAAGACAGCCGCTCGGCGTGTCCCCAAAATGCTTCCAGGTTGTAGAACTCGCGGTCTTTTTCGAGGAAGATGTGGGCAATCACATCGCCGTAGTCGATGAGTACCCAATTGCCTTCGGCTTGCCCCTCGATTCGCACGGGCACCCGCTGGAGTTTTTCCTTCACCGTTTGCTCAATGCTGTTGGCGATCGCCCTCACCTGCACATGCGAAAAGCCCGTCACCAGCACAAAATAATCTGCCAGGTAAGACACATCAGCCACCTTCAGCAGCACAATATCATCGCCTTTGCGGTCGTCGGCGGCCTGGGCGATCGCCAGCGCCAGGTCATCGCTGCTGGAGTCGGTTTCGAGGGTGAGGTGAGGGGCGGATGCATCGGCAGCCAACCGGGTAGAAAGCAGGGCCTCTAGCGGAGATTCATGGGTCATCAAATGTTCAGTACCTCTAGGTTTGATAGGACAGGGTTTGATAGAACCGGGGATTCAAGACTGGCTGAATCGAGATTGCAGGCAGGATAGCAAAAAAACAAAGTTTTGCATTGTGTGATGAACAACGAAGCAGCGGGCAAAAAATCAAGTTGCGGTAAATCTTGGAACCGATCAAGTTGCAGCGCGATATGCCTCAGCGGCGGGGCTGCGCCATCGTCCCGAATCTGCCTGGAGAAACCAGTTTCGGGTTTGCAGGGCGCGGGGATGAATTAAATGCCCAGCGTCCAGCAGGTGTTTGAAGGTATAGTCGCAGGTCATCCAAACTGCTTGCGTTAAATTTTGTTGACTCACGGTTCGCAGATGACGCAGTTCGTCGGTGTTGCCGCGACCCGGTTCTAGCGTGTCTGCCAAAAACACAACGCAGCTAAGGGCGCTCATGCCAGGACGACCGAGGGTATGGTTGGCGATCGCCGCCAACACGTCGGCATCGGTCACGCCAAATTCTCGCTGCGCCACGATCGCCCCCACGTCGGCATGGAGCAGGTGGGGATTGGCTTCGTCTACCGGATCGAGCGGCAGCCCCACCTCGTCTGCAATGCTCAACAGCGTTTGGGGTTTGAAGTATTTCGCCAAATCATGCAGCAGTGCTGCCAGGGCTGCCCGTTGTGGATCGAGATTATGAACATGGGCCAGGGCGATCGCCATCTGCTCGACCCCAAGCACATGCTGCACCCGCGAGGCTGGAACCTGTGCCTCTAGCCAGCTCAGGATGCGGCTCCGCAGCGTGTCGTCGTCTAAATCAACCATGCCGGATTCATGCTGCTTGAGGATGCATAGAAACGCATAGATTTGCTCACTGTCCCCTGCCAAGTGAGTCAATTGTAGCGCAGGTTACGAGATTGCTGGCTTACCGCTGGGATTGGCGACGGGCTGGCTCGGTAGAACTCGTTGGGCTGTTGGAGGTTGATCCGCTGGGCATGGAACCGTTAGCGGTTGAACTGTTAGACGTTGAACTGTTAGACGATGAACTAGGCGATGAACTAGGTGGTGAACTAAGCACTGAACTAGGCACTGAACCATTGGGCAGCAGGGCGGTGGGCGGCGTGGCAGTGGGCGTAGGGGGTGGGGCGATCGCCGCTGTTCCTGGCTCTGTCGAACTGGCCAGCGAGTGGAATAGCTGTTCATAGGCGGCGATCGCCTGCTCAAAGCGATAGTGCTGGAGGGCATACTGTCGCCCTTGGTGGGCCCACGCGGCCCGCTGCGGCGCATCGTGATAGACCGAGCGCAGCGTTTCTGCTAGTTGCCCCGGCTGCTCCGGCTGCACGACCATTCCCGCCTCGCTATGCAGCACGAGTTTTGCCAGCTCGCCCGCCATCGGAGCCGACGCCACCACCGGGCAGCCGCTCGCCAGCAGCAGTTGAAACTTCGACGGCATGTTAAAACTCACCACATTCTTGCGCTGCACCACCAGCCCCACATCGGCCGCCGCCATCAGGTGGGGCAATTGTTCTCGCGGCTGAAAGTCAAAAAACTGCACGTTGTCTGCATGGCACTGCCGCGCATAGTCCTGCAACTGCTGACAGGCTTCGCGCTCGCCCACAATCGCAACGATTAAATCGGGCAAATCGCGCAGCAGCGCTGCGGCCTCAACCACCGTTTCCATGCCCTGCGTCAGAGCAATGTTGCCCGCGTACAGCACGATAAATTTGTCCTGCAAGCCGTGCTGCCGGCGAAACTGGTTTTCTGCGGGTGGAATCGGGCGAATAAAGTTTACATCGACCCAGTTGGGAATGCAGGTCAGCTTTTGGGGCGGCACGCCTTTGTGCATCAAGTTTTGGGCAAAGCCGTCGGCAATGACGGCGATCGCCGCTGCTGTGCGATAGGCAAACCGCTCCAGCGACTCGAAGGCGCGAATCGCCAGCCGATTTTTTACAATCCCCAGCCGCACCGCCGCCTCTGGCAGAATATCTTGCACGTTTAGCACCACCGGACAGCGGTAAATCTTCCCTAGCAGCGCCGCAGGCACACTCACGGGCAGCGGCGGAGTGGTCAGCAGAATTACATCCGGTCGAAAGCCCCATAGCGCCTGCACGACGCTCGTCACCACAAAGCTGCCATCTAGCAGCACCCGCCCCAGCAGCCCCGGTCGTGGCCGAATCCAGACATAGCAGCGCTGGACTCGCACGCCGTTTTCTACCCGCGTCTGATACAGCCGCCCGCGATAGCCCGGATAGATGCGTCGCTGTGGATAGTTGGGCATCCCTGTTACCACGCGCACCTCATGTCCTCGCTGTACTAGTCCCTCGGCTAGCTCGGTCATCAGCGGCGCAATTCCAATCGGCTCTGGAGAATAGTTGTAG
The DNA here is from genome assembly GCF_015295965.1 of Thermoleptolyngbya sp. M55_K2018_002. NCBI lineage: Bacteria > Bacillati > Cyanobacteriota > Cyanophyceae > Oculatellales > Oculatellaceae > Thermoleptolyngbya > Thermoleptolyngbya sp. M55_K2018_002. The sequence continues at coordinate 52,626 of NZ_DVEA01000049.1, read as the reverse complement.
GAATAGATCAGAATTCGCATGTAGCCAAAAGCGCCAGCAGAATCAGCATCTTAACGCAGAAGCCAGGGGGACTGAAAAACTGCTGTCAGGGATAAATAGCTCTCAGGGATAAATAGCTCTCAGGGATAAACAGATAAATCAAGGTTGCCCACGCGCTGCGTTCAGGCGTGCTTTCTGAGATTCGATGCGGAGATTCAATGCAGAGATTCAATCCGGGAAGATTCAATGCAGGAAGATTAGGACTGGGGCGATCGCCAAAATCGACTTGCGATCTGGCGATTTGCCTACCGCCTTAGCTCAAAGCCCCGCAAATATTCCGGCGATTCGTATTGCACTGCCACGTCTTTCACAACCGCTGTCGGTGGCCCCTGGTGGCACCAGCGAATCATTTCTTGAACGCGATCGCCCGGCCCCTCAAACACGGCCTCGACGCGCCCATCTGCTAGATTTCGCACCCAGCCGTTGATTTTGAGCAGTGTTGCCGTATCACAGGTCGAAAAGCGGTAACCTACCCCCTGCACTTTGCCCGAAATCCAGACATGGGCCCGCACCCAGTTGCCTACAGCCCTCACAGCCCTTGGTGGTTGTGTATGTGTCATTGGTTGGTTGCTCCTCATCCAAAACCCTTGTGGGTTAGCCAGGGTTGACCTGATAAAGAACTACTTCATAGAGAACTACTTCAACCCTCTGACAACGCGCTCCTGCATCCCAATCCCGAACCCTCAATTGCCCTCGCTTTAGCAGTTGCCATACCCCAACCTCCAACCGCTAGTTCGGGAACCCGTACACCCCAAAAAGTTGCAGAGGGGCCCACCTGCCAGGTAAATTAGCACTCAGGAGTTGAGAGTGCTAAATTCTCGACTCGATAGCAACGGCTCAATTGCAGATTGGCATAGGGCAGACGGCTTCTGCTGGGTTTACGGAGCTGTTTCCCGATGGGCGATCGCTCTGGCAAGTGTCTGGTTCAGCCTTTCAATATGAACGGGAATGCGGAGCGCGTCAAGGGCAACGTCCTCGCAGCAGGTCTGTCTGGTCAAACAAGCCAGCAATTGAGCAAGATTCTTTCAACCTAACTGCAACTTTATCGTCTGGAGAGACTACACGTATGGCTGCTGTGTCCTTGAGTGTTTCCACCGTTAAGCCATTGGGCGATCGCGTGTTTGTGAAGGTCAGCGCTTCCGAAGAAAAGACCGCAGGCGGCATTTTTCTGCCCGACACCGCTAAGGAAAAACCTCAAGTCGGCGAAGTGGCGCAGGTGGGCCCCGGCAAGCGCAACGACGATGGCACCCGCCAAGAGCTGGAAGTGAAGGTGGGTGACAAAGTGCTGTACTCCAAGTACGCAGGCACCGATATTAAGCTGGGCGGCGAAGAGTACGTGCTGCTGAGCGAGAAAGACATTCTGGCGATCGTTTCCTAAATTTTGGATTTTGGGTTTTGGACAGACGGCTGCCTTTTCAAGCCGCGCTCATTCCAATGCCCAGCCCGAAATCGAACATCTAACCGTAAATCCTCAATCGCAAATCCAAAATCGAAACTATGGCTAAGCGCATCATTTACAACGAAAACGCACGTCGCGCTCTGGAAAAGGGCATCGATATCCTGGCGGAAGCCGTGGCAGTCACCCTCGGCCCCAAAGGTCGGAACGTGGTGCTAGAGAAGAAGTTTGGCGCACCCCAAATCGTCAACGACGGTGTGACCATTGCCAAAGAGATTGAGCTAGAGGATCACATTGAAAACACGGGTGTTTCTCTCATCCGTCAGGCTGCATCCAAGACCAACGATGCTGCGGGCGACGGAACGACCACTGCGACCGTGCTGGCCCATGCAATGGTGAAGGAAGGTCTGCGGAACGTGGCGGCGGGGGCCAATGCGATCTCGCTGAAGCGCGGTATCGACAAGGCTTCTGCGTTCCTGGTAGACAAGATTGCAGAACATGCTCGTCCGGTGGAAGACTCCAAGGCGATCGCCCAAGTTGGCTCTATCTCTGCGGGCAATGACGAAGAAGTCGGCGCGATGATTGCCGAAGCGATGGACAAAGTGGGTCGCGAAGGCGTGATCTCCCTGGAAGAAGGCAAGTCCATGACGACCGAACTGGAAGTCACCGAAGGGATGCGCTTCGACAAGGGCTACATCTCGCCCTACTTTGCCACCGACACCGAGCGCATGGAGGCCATCCTGGATGAGCCGTTTATCCTGCTGACCGACAAGAAGATTACCCTGGTGCAAGACCTAGTGCCCGTGCTGGAGCAAGTGGCCCGCGCCGGTCGTCCGCTGCTGATCATTGCTGAGGACATCGAGAAAGAAGCCCTGGCAACCCTGGTGGTGAACCGTCTGCGGGGTGTGCTGAATGTGGCTGCGGTCAAGGCTCCTGGCTTTGGCGATCGCCGCAAGGCCATGCTGGAAGACATCGCCGTGCTGACGGGTGGTCAGGTGATCACCGAAGATGCCGGCCTGAAGCTAGACAGCGTGAAGCTGGAAAGCCTGGGTAAGGCTCGCCGTGTCACCATCACCAAAGACACCACGACCATCGTCGCCGAGGGCAACGAGGCTCAGGTCAAGGCTCGCTGTGAGCAAATCCGTCGTCAAATCGAAGAAACTGATTCTTCCTACGACAAAGAGAAGCTTCAAGAGCGTCTAGCCAAGCTCTCTGGCGGTGTTGCCGTGGTCAAGGTCGGTGCCGCAACCGAAACCGAAATGAAGGATCGCAAGCTGCGCCTGGAAGATGCCATCAACGCAACCAAAGCTGCGGTGGAAGAGGGTATCGTCCCTGGCGGTGGCACCACGCTGGCTCACTTGGCTCCCCAACTGGAGGAGTGGGCTAAGAGCAACCTGACGGCGGAAGAGCTGACGGGTGCGCTGATCGTGGCTCGTGCCCTGTCTGCGCCGCTGAAGCGGATTGCCGAAAACGCAGGTCAGAACGGTGCAGTGATCGCTGAGCGTGTGAAGGAGAAGGACTTCAACGTGGGCTACAATGCCGCTACCGACGAGTTCGTTGACATGTTCTCTGCGGGCATTGTTGACCCTGCGAAGGTGACCCGTTCTGCCCTGCAAAACGCGGCTTCGATCGCGGGCATGGTGCTGACGACCGAGTGCATTGTGGTTGACAAGCCTGAACCCAAGGAAGCGGCTGGCGCTGGCGCTGGCGGCGGCATGGGCGGCGACTTCGACTACTAAGTTCCGACGGCTTAGTTCGACGGTTTGGTTCGACGACTCAGTTGAAACATTCCCAGGTGCTACGCCGCTGGTGTAGTGCCTGGGAGCCGGATTCAGAGTCGGAGGTCAAGGACATTCAGCGAAAAGAGTGATCGTTCCAAGCGGGCGATCGCTCTTTTTTTAGTTCTCTTTTTTTAGTTCTCTTTTAGTTCTCCTGTCACGCCCTATTCCTGCACGCGCGGCAAACGCGAGGGCGACAGGCGCTCTACCCAAGCTTCGAGATAGACCCGGTTGGCCTGTTGCTGGGCAAGATCGGTTGTATCTAACGGATGCGGTAGCGTGCCCAAAATAGCTGCCGTCGTCACGCAAAACATCGATTTTTGGAAGCTGAGACAGATCTTCACCCGCAGGTCATCTTCGCCACGCAGTTCCTGCTGATAAATTTTGTGCAGGTAATCGGGCAGAAAATGGCGCATATCCTGCATCAGCAGCGTGGGCGGAATGCCTCCACCGCCAATGGGCAGCGGATCGGCAAACAGCGCCCCATAGTTAAAGTCTGCCTGGTTGGCTGAAATTTGGTGCGCCTGGGCGTTGTAAGACACCGTGCCAAAGAAGGGAAACGACCGGAGAAACACCGCTTCCACATAGGGCAGCGCGGTATCGGGCAAAAAGGTCAACCCAGCGGAAGCGGGCAGCAGGTCGTAGGATTTTCCGTCAATGTTGACCGCATAGGTAATCGGCAGTGCGGCTGCATCGACTAAGCCCTGCTTGACATGCGCCACAACATCGGCGATTGTCTTGATTTCTCCCCGGTCGTAGCGATCTGAAAGCTTGAGGAACATCGGACTCATGACCCGCCAAAACTGCCCCAGCCCGCTGTAGTAGCAAAGCAGCCGCACCTGTTCTACCAGGAAGTCGGGAAATATCTGATTGAGGCCGCCCATCAGCGGATTGGACTTGACCTTGGCGCGAATCGCCGTTTTCGCCAGGTTCACAAACTCTGGCGTGTCGAGAAATGCATCCAGCCCGCCGCCACCGTGCCAGAACATGCCTTTCATGCAATATTCGGCAAATTCGTAGTTAATTCGGTCGTGCCACCAGTGGCGCAGCAGCTTGACCGTTGTGATTTCGCCGTTGAAATATTTGAAAAACGGAAACAGCACCAAAAACTGATGCTCTGAAATGTAAATCAGGTTGCGCCAGTAGGCATCCAGCACCACGCCATAGCTCTTGAGAATGCCCACCACTTCCACGACGTTTTCCGGGGTGTCGGGCAGCAGCGCACCGCCAGATTCAATTCGGTCCACGATGTAGGCGAGGGGATGGGCGGCGGGAGAAGGTGCGGTTAGCATAGCAGGAGCTTCAGGATCTTATAGAGCAAGGGGCTTGGGTGTGGGGTGGTGGGATGGTTGCGTAAGCTGCGTAATCCCTGAATCTTTAAGGACGTGCAAGCAAATGACTCAAAAATTACTCAACGCTTCGGCGGAGGGGGCGGGGGGCTAGCGCAGCGGCGATCGCCCGGTCGTCTAGCGTGCCCAGCGACAGGGAGGTGAGTTCACTCCAGCGGGTCATCCAGTTGGGCTGAAGCCCCAGGAAGATGACCAAAACGACGACCACAATCGAAGGAATGCGGTCTTTCCAATAGATGGCCGGCAGGTTCGCCAGGGCATCCGGCAGCCGTCCAAAGAAGACGCGGTTAATCAAATTCAGGAAGTACACGGCTGTTAGCCCAACGCCGAGCATACACAGCAAAGTCTGGATGGGGAAGACCAGCAGGCTGCTGCGGTAGATGATGTACTCAGCAATAAAGCCCACCATGCCGGGAATGCCCGCGCTGGCCATAACTCCAGCAATCATCAGGGAACCCACCAGCGGTAGACCTCGCTCTGGGGTCAGCAGGCCCCGCAGCACCGTCACATCCCGCGTCCCGGTTTTGGCATAGACCACGCCCACCAGGAAAAACAGCAGCGCGGAAATTAGCCCGTGGCTGACCATTTGGGCGATCGCCCCGGCGATGCTCAGCGGCGTGGCGGCGGCGGCGGCTAACAGGATATAGCCCATGTGCCCGACGGAACTGTAGGCGACGATTTTCTTCATGTCGGTCTGGGCGATCGCCACAAAGGAGCCATACAGCACATTCACCACCGCCAACCAGGCCAGCCACGGTGCGACGATTTGCCAGGTTTCAGGAAATAGCCCCAGCCCAAAGCGCACAATTCCGTAGGTTCCCAGCTTCAGCAGCACACCCGCCAGCAGCACCGAGGCTGGCGTTGGCGCTTCGACGTGGGTATCTGGTAGCCAGGTATGCAGCGGCACAATTGGAATCTTGATGCCAAAGCCAATCAACAGCGTAATCAGCAGCACCAACTGAGTGGCAATCGGCAGCGCCGGGTTTTGCAGCACCACATAGTCAAAGCTGCCCGTCCCGCTGAGCAGCGCCAGCCCGAAGAAAGCAGCCAAAATCAGGATTCCAGACAGGGCAGTGTAAATCAGAAATTTGGTTGCCGCATAGCCCCGCCGCGCACCACCCCAAATTGCCACCATCAGATAAAGCGGAATCAGTTCCACCTCGTAGAACAGGAAGAACAGCAGCAGGTTTTCTGACAAAAACGCCCCCGCCACGCCCGCTTCTAGCAGCAGCATCAGGCAGTACCAGAGCCGAGGACGGTTCAAATTCGCATCGGTACTGTAAATCGCCAGCCACACCAGCAGGCTATTCAGCACCAGCAGCGGCAGCGACAGCCCATCCATCCCCAGCTTGTAGCTCAGCCCAAGCTGCTCAATCCACGTCAGCGATTCCTGAAACTGAAATCCAGCCGCACTGGTGTCAAACTGGCTGACCAGCACCCCAGTCCACGACAGAACCATCGTTGCAAACACCAGCGCCACCTGGCGACCCCGCGCTGCTGCCTGCGCTTGGGGCAAGAGGCTGATGATCAGCGCACCAATGACCGGAAACCAGATTAGAACACTCAGCATGGCGAATCGAAAGGGTTGGATGCTTGGGCGAGAGTTTGGGTAGCGGGTTTGAATGAAAAGTTTGGTTAAAACGTCTGGGTGATAGTTTTTTCTTTCAGGCGTTTTAGCGACGGGCGTTTTGAATGAAGCAACAGCGACTTAAAACATCCAGCCCAGCCAGGCGATGCCCAAAATGACCCCGATAAACACGGTCAGCAGGTAGTGTCTGGCGCGTCCTGAGACGGTGTATTTCAGGCTCTCGCCACCAATCAGCGACGCAACGCCAAGGAGATTCACCATGCCATCTACCACGTATCGGTCAAACCAGGCCGTGAGCCGCGACCCCTGAGCCACAGCAAATACGACCGTCAGCTTGTAAAGCTGCTCAATCCGAAAATCGTGGGCTAGGAAATCCTGGAGCGATTTCCAGCCCAGTCCTCCTGGCTGCGGCAGGGGGCGAGATCCCAGGTAAAAGAAAACACCCAGCCCGCAACCTGTGATGCTGGAGGCGAATAGCGCCCCGGCGATCGCCAGATTCATGTCTCTCCAGTCGGGCAGCAGCCCCCAGTTGTGGAGCATGACGGGCACAAGCAGCGTGGCGATCGCCACCGATACCATCGGCACTGCAATCGGCCAGGGTGCTTCAGGAGCGCGTCGCGTTTTGGGCTTCACCTCACCACAAAAGACCAAACCAAACACTCTCGTTAGCCCAAAAGCCGTCAGACCGTTGACGATCAGCAGCACCGCCAGCAAACCTGGCGAAGACCGCCACACCGGCAGCGCCCACTGATACATCGCCCAAAAGCAGCCCAGCGGCACCAGCCCCACCGACCCCAGCGCCCCGATAATAAAAGCGCTAGCGGTTGCAGGCATCCGCGACCCCAGCGCCCCCATTTCTCGAAGATCTTGAGTGCTAGTGGTCAGAATCACTGAGCCAGTACACATAAATAGCAGCGCTTTGGCAATTCCGTGGGTTAGCAAAAACAGCAGCGCTACCTTGTCTTGCTGTAGCCCCACGGCCAAAAACACCAGACCCAGGTAAGCACTGGTGGTATGGGACAGGGCCCGCTTGATGTCGATTTGGGCGATCGCCACCAGCGAAGCCCCGACCGCCGTCACCGTCCCTAATACCATCAGAGTCGTCAGCGCCACAGGTGACAACGCCACAATCGGCTGCATCCGAATCAGCACATAGGCTCCGCAGGCCACCACCACCGAGTTCCGCAGGATCGAGGCCGGGTTTGGCCCCTCCATTGCCTCATCTAGCCATAGGTTCAAAGGAAACTGGGCACACTTGCCGACCGGGCCCGCGATGAGGGCCAGACCCACCAGATTTGCCACCAGCGGCGACAAATTCGCTGTTTCAGCCCAGGCTTCTAGATAGGGAAAGTCTAAATCGCCCGCCAGGAGACCCACCGCAACCACGCCCATCAGCAGCAGCACATCGCCCACGCGCTTCGTCAAAAAAGCATCGCGAGCCGCCGTGACCACCAGCGGTTGAGCATACCAAAATCCCACCAGCAGATAGGTCGAAAGCGTCAGCATCTCCAGCAGGGCATAGCTGAGGAACAGCGAGTTGCTCAGCACCAGTCCACTCATGGCTCCCTCAAAAAAGCCCATCAGCGCGTAGAACCGGGCCAGCGCCCAGTCTTTCTCCAGGTATCCCAGGGCAAACACCTGGGCCATCAGGCTCAAGACCGTAATAATCAGTGCTGCGCCAACGCTGATTCGGGATAGCTCTAGCGATAGGGTAATGTCTAGATCTAGCACCGACAGCCAGGGTAGCGGCTCATACTGGGGCGGCATATCCCAAACTGCCCACAGCAGCAGCCCACAGTGAACCAGGGCCAGCAGCGTCATCAAAATATTGAAATAGGCCGCTGGCCGGGGACCTGTTCGCCGCACTGCCCCTACAGACCAAGGCAACGTCAACAGCGCTCCAATCAATCCATAGCCTGGAACCCACCAACTGGTTTCAATTAAAAACTGAACCATCGATTCATCCCTTATGCGCTTTAACAGGTGCTAAAACAGGTACTAAATAAAACAAGTGCTAAATAAAACAGGTGCCAAAACAGGTGCCAAGATTGTCGGACTGCCTTTCATCACGCTTCATGACTCATTGATGACTCATTGATGTATGGCTGCTCGAACCCACTTCCATCTACGGGCGCTTGCTTGACTGGAGGCTTGCTCTACTGGAGTTAGACACAGTTAGAGCTACTCTATCGCAAACACTTCATGAGCTAGACTAACCAGCCATGCCCAAACTCATGTCATCCTGACTGAACTATCTGCCCTGAATGCTGTCTGAACAAATGTAGTCTGAACAAATGTAGTCTGAACATGGTTTGAACTGCTGCTTAAACAGATATGCATTCCTGGTCTACATTCGTAGAACTAAACTGCTTGGCCTACCCCCCTAAGTCTGATCCGCCCTTAAATCTAGCCACTGAGTGCAGCTTGTGGCACGACTTGAGCGATTCTCGCATTGCTGCCAATAGCAGATCAAGCGGACTGAGGATTTTACTGGCTGCTGATGTATCCCGATATGGGCACGATATGGGATCGACTAGATGCCAAACTTAAGTTGCTAAAAAGGCGATCGCACGTTCTAGACAAAGAGTGCGATCGCCGCTACACAAAGTTTTTTGTAATAAGGACTATAGCATTACCGCAGCAAACGCTTATAAAAAGCAAACAACTTGTTGACCCTCTGGCTTCACAGGATTGACAACGTTGAAATGTAAATTATTGTGTCGATTCTCGATCAAAAAACACGAAATATTAAATCCTCTCAAGGTTTACGAACTGTTTTCCAAGAATAAGACATTGGCTCTTGCTTTCCTCGTAAAATACAAGGGCCATTGCGGAGTAAGGAGTTAAAGGTTCAAGGGGCTGGTAACTTCCGAACCAGCATTTTTGGTATACACGCCTGTCCTTGGTATTGTTTGCAAGTATTTGTCAGATAGTTTGTCGGATATTTGTAGGTATTGCCTAGGTATTGCCACAATGCACGGAATGTGCGGTTTTATGTGTGCAGTTCTTATGTGCAGCTTTGCTCACACGATGTATTACCCTATAAGCCCCTGCGCTCTGGGCTTGAACGAGGCCTGTTAAAGATCAGATTGCCAACGGATATAACGCTGAGTTATATAGACCATAAAAACAATTACTTTGGTTTATATTGCCAAAGCGGTCAACCCCCTTGTATTCTGACAATGGGAATTCCGTCGTGCTTTTCCAATCTATTTCTTGTGATGCAAATGCCGAATTTGTTTGCTCATCTAGAGATTTTTTGGACATCTTGTGGTATTCGCTGAAGCTACATTTCAGCGCTTTATCTAAGGATTTGAAGCCGTACAGGTTGTTGACTCGGGCTAGATCTTCTCGGAGGTTCCTGCTGGAAACTCCAAGGTGTTTGTTCTACGCCCATGTTGCACGGTTGTTCTGGTTTGAAGCACGCTGAGGATGATGGTTGCCGGGTTGGCTAGCCGCAGCTTGTATAGCTGAGACAAAGCGTTATCGCTTGCGTCATTTCCCACACCTATGGTCGCTTAAGTTCATTCTGCAAGACTGATGGAAGGTTGAAGCAGAGTTCTTATATTTAAGTCGCTGCTGGCTGTTACTTAGTTGCACATAACTTGTCATAATTAACAGTTGCAGACAGATTGACGGTGTTGGGCTGGTGAATAAGGGTTCTGGACAAGTTTGCTGGCCCAGGCTGCGAGTGGCGATGAATGGCGATCGCAGGTTGTAGTTTTGTCTGAGTACCGTTTTTTGGAAGGGAGAAAACGATGGCAATTGCAGTTGGAATGGTAGAAACTCTGGGCTTTCCTGCCGTGGTCGAAGCGGCGGACGCGATGGTGAAAGCAGCACGGGTGACGCTAGTTGGCTATGAGAAAATCGGCAGCGGGCGGGTGACCGTGATTGTCCGGGGCGACGTGTCCGAAGTGCAAGCTTCCGTGGCGGCTGGGATTGAAAACGTGAAGCGGGTCAACGGCGGACAAGTGCTGTCTACTCACATTATTGCTCGCCCTCATGAAAACCTGGAGTACGTGCTGCCGATTCGCTATACCGAAGCCGTTGAAGCCTTCCGGGAAAGCGTGAGCGGGATTCGCCCCGTCAACCGTCCGTAAATAGCCGCTAGATGCAGATTGCCAAGGTTTGCGGTACGGTTGTTAGCACTCAAAAAGAGCCTAGCTTGCAGGGGGTCAAGTTTCTGCTGTTGCAGTTTGTTGATGTGGAGGGAAACCTCCTGGCAGACTATGAAGTGGCGGCAGACAGCGTGGGGGCTGGGCTAGATGAATGGGTCTTGGTTAGTCGAGGCAGCGCTGCGCGTCAGACCCCTGGCGGAGAGTCTCGTCCCCTGGATGCCCTGGTGATTGGCATCATTGATACCGTGAGCGTGGAAAATCTCATGCTTTATCGCAAGCGGGATCAAGATCGATGATTGTCTAGCGAGGGCTGTCCAACAGGGGTTCCGATTCTAGAGTGGTGAGGGCGATCGCCCGTTGAGTGCTGTGGGAAACCGGGAGCCTGACCATGTGTTTCAGGCTCTCGGTTTACGGCTGATCGGGGTCGATCGGGCTGTGAGGGTGGTGAAAGGTTTGGATTGACCTTGCTCGATCTGCGTTGGCCGGTTTTGCGGGTTGATCGGCCTGTTAATATTGCCGGTCACGGTTCGAGTTTTGTTGCTGGGTCAGGAGAGCTGTGGTCATGGTTGCTCAAAGCTCCGTTGCTGCTACACCCTGGGCAAAAGGGGTAACGCAGCCTAAGATTCATGAGACTGCATACGTTCACTCCTTTTCGACAGTGATGGGAGATGTGCAGATTGGTGCAAACGTGCTAATCTCACCGGGCGCTTCTATCCGAGCAGAGGAGGGCGCACCCTTTCATGTCGGTTCAGGCAGCAGCGTTCAGGAGGGGGCGATTGTTCACGGGTTGCCGCAAGGGCGCGTGCTGGGGGATGATCAGCAGCCCTACTCAGTCTGGATTGGTCAAGACGTTTCTATTACCCACATGGCGCTGATTCATGGGCCGGCCTATGTGGGCGATCGCTGTTTTATTGGCTTTCGGTCTACGGTGTTCAACGCCCGCATCGGCGAGGGCTGCATTGTTATGATGCACGCGCTCATCCAGGATGTGGAAATTCCGCCGGGTCGGTATGTTCCCTCCGGGTCGATCATCACCACCCAGCAGCAGGCCGACCGCTTGCCAGAGGTTCAGTCGGTTGATATCGAGTTTGCTTCCCAAGTCGTTGGTTTCAACGACGCAATGCGGTCTGGTGGTGGGGGCGCTGGTTCTCCGGCCCGCTCCGAATCAGCCCGCCTTCAGCAGCCGAGCGATCGCGCTGCCGAGTCGTCCTATCGTTCCAGCCAAAATCCTGAGATGCTGAATACTCAATTAACTCCAGAAGTTGTCGAACAGGTGCGCCACTTGCTAGCCCAGGGCTATCGAATTGGCACCGAACATGCGGATACTCGCCGATTCCAAACCAGTTCCTGGCATAGCTGTGCGCCCATCCAGTCTTCCCGCGAGGCAGATGTGCTGGCGGCGCTACAAGCCTGCCTGACCGAACATAGCGGCGAATACGTGCGGCTGTTTGGCATCGATACTCACTCCAAACGGCGCGTCGGGGAACTGATCGTGCAGCGGCCGGGCGATCGCACCAACGGAAACGGCGCATCGACCAGTGCTGCCAGCTATTCCAGCCAAAGCTACACTGGCCAAAGCTATAGCAAGCCTGCTGCGTCCTATGGCAGCACAAACTCGTCTGGACTGTCGGCGGAAGTGGTGGAACATGTTCGTGGGCTGCTGTCTCGTGGCCTGAAAATTGGCACCGAACACGCCGACAAGCGCCGCTTTCAAACGAGCTCCTGGCATACCTGCGCTCCCATCCTGGCAACCCGCGACTCTGAAGCGATTTCGGCACTGCAAGCCTGTCTAGCAGAGCATTCGGGTGAGTATGTCCGGCTGTTTGGCATTGATCCCAAGCTCAAGCAGCGGGTTGGAGAACTGATCGTGCAGCGTCCTGGCAATGGGCAAAACGGCAGCGCTCCTGCCCCCAGCTACAGCAGCAGTGGCTCATCATATCAGCAGCCCGCCGCCAGCAGCTTCAACGCAGGCCATAGCTCTGCTGCTTCGAGCCAGCGCCTCAGCCCTGAAGTCGTCGATCAGGTTCGCCACCTGCTGTCTCAGGGCTACAAGGTTGCCGTAGAACACGCCGACAAACGCCGTTTCCAGACTAGCTCTTGGGAAAGCTGCTCGCCGATCGAGTCTGGTCGAGAATCGGATGTGCTGGCGGCTTTGGAGCGCTGCTTGGGCGACAACCAGGGGCAGTATGTCCGGGTTTATGGAGTCGATACTCAGTCTAAGCGACGGGTTGCAGAAACCATCATTCAGCGTCCATAGACCCTCTAGCCACTTTGTGTAGCTGCTCTATGTGAACTGTGTAGCTGCTCTATGTGAACACTCGATACAGGCGCTATCTAAGTTGCCGTTATGGGTTGCGGTCACAGGCTGCGGCGCGACTCGGTAGCGCTGCGGCTTGTTGATCGGGTGGGGTCAGGTTTAACGACAGATTGGTTTATACACCTTTAGGGCAATGCAGAGGTCACCGCTATCGTCAGTTGAGGGCAGCCCTGGGCTGACAAATGGCGATGTGGTGATTGAACTTGGTGCGGCGATCGCCCCTGGGGTTTTGCTCCAGGCTGACCCTGGCAGTCGGATCACGATTCGGGCAGGGGTTAGCGTTGCGGCGGGGGCTATCTTGCACGCCCACGGCGGCCCGCTGACGATCGAGGCAGGCGCGACGATCGGTTCGCGGGCGCTAATCATTGGGACGGGACACATCGGCGCGACGGCTTGCATCGGTGCTGAGGCGACGATCCTGAATCCAGCGATCGCCCCTGGCGAAATGGTTCCCCCTAGGGCGTTGCTGGGAGACACGAGCCGTCGGGTTGACCTGGATACCCCACTCGCCTCTGCGATGCCAGACTCCAGCGGTGCGATTCCATCCATACTTCCATCCATGCCGCTGCCTGTTCCAGCCTCCACGTCGGCTGCTGAGCCGGGGCCCGATGTGCTGAGTGACCATCGCTCTGTGGGCGGACTCTCGACCACTGCGCCGATTAGTCTGTCCACACCCCCGGTCTACGGACGGGAGGCACTTCAGCAGCTTCTAGCAACCATGTTTCCCTATCGGCAAGCGGAGACAGATGGCGCTTCGCCGCCTGATGCTGGCTGAATCATTTAGTCCAATCTTGTGCAGATTAGTTCAATCTTGTGCAGATTAGTTCAATCTTGTACAGAAATCATGCAGAACTTGCGCTAGTGTCTAACGCAAGTTGGGCAGTGCAAGCCAAAAGACCGCCAAGCCGAGGGCGTAGTGTTAAGCTGAGAGGGCGATCGCCAATCTGAGCATCAAACCCTATGGACGCATCCGGCAAACTTCAGGTTGGAACGACCCCGCCCCGGCGAGACTTTGGAGACAGCGCTTTGGGGCTAGTTTGCACGCGCAGCTTTCCCGCCATTGTGGGCACGGCTGACATGATGCTGAAGTCCTCCGGCGTGACGCTGATTGGCTATGAAAAAACAGGCAGCGGCTATTGCACTGCCGTCGTGCGGGGCGGCATTTCCGATGTCCGCATTGCCGTAGATGTGGGCGAAGAAACGGCGCGACGGTTCGACCAGTTTATTTCTAAAACCATCATTGCCCGCCCCTCGCCCAACCTCGAAGCCGTGCTACCCATCGGCAGTCGGCTGGCAAAGTTTCTCTCCGATCGGGGCTATAGCCGCCTCAGCAAGCAGGCCGTAGGGCTTCTGGAAACACGCGGCTATCCGGCGATGGTGGGCGCAGCGGATGCCATGCTGAAGGCGGCCGAGGTACAGCTTGCGGCGTGCGAAACGATTGGCGACGGGCTGTGTACGGCAATTATTCGCGGGCGTGTGGCGGATGTGGCAATGGCCGTAGAAGCCGGGATGCACGAAGCCGAGCGGATTGGCGAACTGCACGCCGTGATGGTGATTCCGCGCCCGCTGGATGACTTGGAAGAAACCCTTCCTCTGGCCAGCTACTGGATCGAGAAGCCGCAGCCGATCGCCCTGCCGCTTGATCTAAAAGCGCCGCAGAAGGAGTTGGCTGCACCAGAACGGCCCGAAGTCGAAGTGCAAAAGACTGTACAGCAGATAACCGTACAAAAGACCATCGAGTCGGCAGAACCGCTGGAACCCGAAGCGCGATCGCCCCACGCTGCTCCCCCGCTTGCCGAACCGATTCCCCTGCCAGAGCTAGATCCCCTGGCTGATCAGCGTCCCAAGCGCTTGGAAAACCTTGAAGAATAACTTGAAGAATAATCAGAATCATCTGACGTTCCCCAGTTCTAAACCCGCTCTCACCTTTCAACATGCCTCCAGTTCTGGATTTGCCCACTCTGGCCCAGTGGCTTGCGGGCGAGTTTGACAATCGCGCCCAGTCGCTCGACCAGCCGGCCTGGTTTGTTCACCTGCGGCTATGGCACCGCCCCCTGCCCATTCGGATAAATGGATGCCTTGCGCTGTTTGCGGAACAGGCCAACGCGCTGTATTTGCAAAACCCCTACCGCCAGCGGGTGCTGGTCTTGCAGGAGAATGACGACGGGAACACCGATGCGGGCGGTGGGGACGACGGCAAGCCTGCTGTGCAATATACCGTGCAATACTGGGCCTTTCGCCAGCCGGATCGGTTTCGGGGCGCAGGCGCACGACCGGAGCTACTGTCTGACCTAGCGTTAGACGACTTGCAGCCCCTACCGGGCTGTCGGCTGCGGCTGCGGCCTCAGGGAGACGGGGTGGCCGCAGAACCCATCGAGGGCGATCGCTGCTGTTTTCAATACAATGGCGAAACGCGCCAGGTTGTGCTGGGGTTTGAAGCCAGCCCAGGCCGCTTTCGCAGCTACGACAAAGGCGTTGACCCAGACACCGGCCAGGCGCTTTGGGGAGCGCTGATGGGCCCTTACGAATTCACCAAACAGGTGGACTATCCCCTCTGAAACGCCAACAGGAGTGCCAAGATCGCCTACCAGGGATGACCCCAAACCCCTGCCAGAGAAACATCGTCAATCTTCCCAATGCGATCGCTGAGGGCTTTCGGCTTTTGCCGCCGAGGAGTGACTTCACCCAATCAGAGGATTGTGGAGCGTCTGAAAACAAGGGTTCCTAATTGATTCTCTATAGATCCATAGAAGAAATGAATATTGCCGCCTGCATCCGGGATTTTGAGATGCAAGACTGAAGGGATGAGCTAGGATGTGTTTCGACAGATAAGTTGCTGGCTGAGTTTGAGTTGATCTGTTACCCAAGTGCGGCCGATTGAGCATCGGCTGATTGAATTGAACCGCTGGGTGCGGCTGTGGCTCCGCGCTGCTAGACTCCACGCTACTGAGGGAGCGCTCTGCGAGGTCAGGATAACTTTTACCCTAGAGGAAATTTAACAAGTTAATTATGGTGAACCGTGTTGTTAGCCCGGATTTGCATCCGATGGTGAAATTTCAGCGGCAGGTGAAATCGCTCGTGGATTCAGATATTCTGAAGCCGAGCGATCGCCTCTGGAAGATTGCGCTGCTCTATGGCGACGAGTGGGCCTACTGGAAGCGCGAACTGGAGGACTTCGACTTTTCCATGCGAGATCCCGTAGCGGACTTGCTTGCTGTAGAGTCCTGGGACGAAGATTGAATTGCAGCTAGATTGCGATCGCCTATCCGCGCTTCATCAGGTCTAGATTTGGACGCACGCGGGCGTGGATGGCGATCGCCGTAATATTGTCGTGGCCGTTGTGCTGATTTGCCAGGTCGATGAGCATGTTCACACCGTTGTCCAGGCTCACCTGCCCGTCGAGCATTGGGTCGAGGTGGCTCTCGATATGGGTTTCCAGCAGGTCATTATCGGTCAGCCCGTCGGAACACAGCAGCAGCAGCAAATCCTCAGTCAGTTCGACAAACTGCACATCGGGATTGACGAAATGCTCGTCTCGCGGGCCGAGGGCTTGGGTTAGCTGATAGGCATCGGGGCGACCGTAGGCGATCGCAGGCTCCACGCCCCGCTGAATCTCTCGCTGCCCCACCTCATGATCCACCGTCAGTTGCTCCAGCCCGCGACGGCGACTGTAGCGATAGAGGCGACTGTCTCCTACATGGGCGATCGCCGCTTCGGTGTCCTGGATGAGCGCCAGTACCAAAGTTGTGCCCATGCGACCGCTGCCCGAACTGGCATTTTCCTGGTTCAGGGTGTAAATCGCCTTGTTTGCCAGCAAAATGCCATCTCGAATGGTTGCCTCATTGGGCAGTCCATCTTTCCAGTGATCTTGAAAATACTGCTGGAGCGTACTGGCGGCCAGGGCGCTGGCCACCTCGCCGCTGGCGTGGCCACCCATGCCATCGCAGAGAATGTATAGCCCTTTCGCCTTGAGCGATCGCCCGTTCTGGCTTTCCAGCTTTTTCACGTCCACCTGGATGGCGTAATAGTCTTCGTTGTGTTCTCGCTGGCGGCCAATGTCGCTCCGTCCTGCATCTTCCAGCCCAATCAGCTTCATCGGCAGCACCACCGTTGGCAGGTCGTCGCCTTCGGTCTCGCTGTCTTCGTCGGGACTGCCCAACTCTAGGCGGGTGGGGCTGGCCGACACGCTGATATCTGCCATCCGCGACACCGTGGGAAAAAGAATCTCCGTTGTTTCCGTTTCAGCCGAATCAGACATCGGCAAGGCTTCTGAGTTAGTCGCCTGGGCCGGCGCAGGGTTGGCAGCCGCAGATTCTGCGGTGATGGGTTCTGCTTCCATTGCAACAGGTTCTGCGGTGGGTTCCGACGCGACGAGTTCTGCGGTGATGGGTTCGTCCGTAACTGGTTCGCCCGCAATCAGTTCGGACGGGACTAGCTCACCGGTGATCGGTTCGTCTGTGGCTGACTTCGGAGGGGCTGTGTCGAGGAGGCTAGCAGTAACCCCACCGAGCAATACCGCTGTTGGATCGAGGGGGCGATTGGGATGATTGGCAGATGCAGCGTCGGCCGGCGCGGTGTCCTTTGCAGAAAGCGCGGGGGAAAGCACAATCGTATCTTCTGCCTGTATATCGTCTGCTTGCAAATCAGGGGCCGTTTCGTCAGCCGCTTCGGGCTTATCGAGGGCGATCGCCTCTGTAGTCGCATCGAGGGCAATCGCCCCTGCGTCAGGCAATTCCTCCCCTCCCTGCAACAGGTCCGCAATCATGCTGAGGCAGTGCTGCAACACATCCACTGTGGCAATTGTGCCCAGTTCCAAATCCTGACAGACCTGCACCAGGGGATTCAGATTTTCGTGGCTGGGTTGTTGCTGCAACAGCAGTGTCCAAACGCGGCCCAGGTCGCGGAGCTGGGGGGGCGCGTCGGGTTTATCCTGATAAAGCCGCTGAAGATAGAGCAACTGATCTTCATCGACCTTCAGGTTATTGAGTTCTAGCAAGCTCTGGGCATAGCCCACGGGTTGCAGTGCGTTCCACAGTTCCGTCATCTGGTGGAGCAGATGGAGAATCTGGAACGGAGGCAGCACCTCCGACGCGCCCAGTTCTGCCAAGGAAGGTAGGTTGCTCCGGTCTTCCAACAGCACCACAATTTGCCCATCCTTCTCCCAGGCATCGTGAATATGGGGCAGAGACGGATAAAGCTGCTGTTGCAAATCCAGATAAGTCTGGGCGATCGCCGGAATGGCGTTCTTGCTGCTCTGGGCGATCGCTTCATCACTCCGTGCTAGCCCCGCATCCGGTGCATCGGGGTTCTGGCTATAGAGCATCTCCAGCGGCGACAGGCGAAACGGCTGGCAGTCCAGCACACGCACCTCAGCCCCCACCAAAGAGAGCGAAGTTGCAGACAGCGCCTCCAGCAGCCGATAGCGATGTTGCAGATCCAGGTAGGGCAGGGCGGGCAACACGAGCGGCCAGCCGACGGCTGCATCAACGGCGGCAATAATGGCTCGCCAGGACGTTCCCGCTGTTGCGCCGCAGGTCGGGCAAAGCTCCACATCAAAGGGCACTGACGAGCCGCAGGCAGGGCAGGCGATTTCCTGGAGGGAAGCCCCACACTGCTGACAAAACTTGTTACTGTCGGGATTCTCGAATTCGCACTGAGGACAAACAAGCATGGGGGAACTTCCTTCACTCCCGTAGGCGGCAAGCCGGACTGATAACTCTACTGAATAACTCTTGAATAACTCTACTGAATAACTGAATAACTCTGCTGCCGTTGAAGCTGGCTTCGGCGACCTGACTCGGCTTTCGTGACCTGACGAATCGGCCGCTTGACTAAAAGGTTACACGATCCATTCTCGACCCGCACCCCCAACTCTACGGGCGTGGGCGCGATCTTGGAGACAATCTTGCCAATTCAGCCAATTCATCAGGCGTGAGATCGCGCCACTGGCCCGGCTGCAACCCGTCCAGCCGCAGATGGGCGATCGCCACTCGCACCAACCGCAGCGTCGGAAATCCCACTGCCGCCGTCATGCGTCGCACCTGGCGATTGCGCCCCTCCGTCAGCGTTAGCTCCAGCCACGCCGTCGGCACGGTCTTGCGAAATCGAATGGGCGGATCGCGCGGCGGCAAATCAGGCTCTTGGGGCAAGATCTGGGCTTTGGCGGGGCGCGTCCGGTAGTTTTGAATCACCACCCCCTGCCGCAGTTGTTGCAAGGCCGCCTCATCGGGCGATCGCTCGACCTGCACCCAATAGGTGCGAGGATGCTGAAACTTAGGGTCTGTTAAAACATGCTGCAAGCGCCCGTCGCTGGTGAGCAACAGCAGTCCTTCGCTGTCTCGATCTAGCCGACCCACCGGATACACCCCTGGAACCGGGATGTAGTCCTTGAGTGTGCGATAGGCTGGCGCGGGGTCGGGCAGTTCTCTGGGCTGTCTAAACTGGGTCAGCACATCGTAGGGTTTATAAAACAATAGATAGCGATGAGGCACACGGTCGATCCAGGGGTGTAATCAGGCGGAGGCGGGATAAGCCGATCCTAGCGAACTTCGGCTCCTGGAATGTGGCTCAATCGACTAGCTAGACAAATCAGCTAGACAAATCAGCTAGACAAATCAGCTAGACAAATCAGCTAGACAGAGCAGCTAGGCAGAGCAGCTAGACGGAGCAGCTAGGCAGAGCAGCTAGACAAAGCAGCCTGCTACCCAGCCCAACTGATTTCTATCAAGCTGGTTGAAGGCCCCTGGCGCGAAGGATGGCCAGAGGCGAGACTGATTCACCACTTGATGCCAGAGAATACCGTCGGCATAGCTCACCAATCCCGTCAGCAGCACCCATTCCTCATGCGGCACGACACCTCGAATGCCGTGGTTTGTCAGCCCCGGATAGGCTCGAAAGTTTGCCGCTGCCGGATAGACTGTGCCGCACTCAACGATTTGAAAGAAGCCGCGTCCGTAGCCATAGCTTGGGTCTGGAGCCAGCGCGGAGGTGGAGGGGCCACCCACAGACGGCGGCGGATGGTTGGGCCAGTCAGCGGGAAATTCTTCTGCAGGTGGCATGGGATCGGCAAGGGCGATCGCCGGGTTGATGTTGATGTCTGGCAGCATCACTTTCAGCGCCAAACTTGCGGCAATTGAAATCGTGGTGACGGTCACCACAGTCTTTCCGGCATCATTGGAGGGGGGTGGCGGCTCCTTGTCTTTCACGAGCCGTACTTCCATATGATTTTCGTAATTCAGCATTGGGCAGGTCATGGTGTTGTGTGGAGTTCGCTGGGTTATTCGCTGGGTTCGCTGGATTGCGAGTGGTATCCCCTCTCCGAAGCAGAGCTACGCATGAAATGGCTGGAAGCCCCGCAGACGCTTTGGCTGGCGACCCAAAATCGCAAATCCAAAATCGCAAATCCAAAATCGAGAATTGATGGAGGTCTGGAATGCAAAACGGGCGCAGCACACTGTGCGGTGTAGACGGATGTTCTACATCGTGTCAGCCGTTGGAAGCGGCCTATTCCGGCATCTCGGATTTAGATACTGTTTTTTGATATCAAGTTGATGATATCTTAATCTGGTATCAAGAAATATGCAAGAAAAATTCTGGGCAAAGTTTTTTGCGAATCTAGTTAGAAATCTTCATGAAAACTAGGCATAAAACGGGGCGATCGCCCACTCTGCTTAAGATCCAGCAAAAGACGGGCGATCGCCTTGACATTGATAGCTTATCTTGATAGCGTAAAACAGGCTCTACAACTGCCCTCTCAAAGAACGTCTTAGATGTTCCGCAGCCCGTTTTTGGCTGTTGTTCTGGAAGCGATCCGGCTGGCTGAACATTTGAGCAAGCTTTGTCAGGACGATGATTTCCGCTACTCTAGGTCTGGAGCGGGCTGATTTCTCTCAGCTCCAACCGGATATCCAGGGTAGGATATGGAAAATTCTGAAATCCATCCGCCAGAGGTTTCGCTCTGGTTAATAGGGTTGGGTTTGCGGTTCCAGAGTGCATCTTCATGACGGCCAGTGACGACCATCAGCAGACATATCAGGCAATTTTTGAGAATCCCCCTCGGCCTGATATTTCTTGGGAGAAGGTTTTGGATTTGCTTTGCGTATGCGGAGCAAAGCTGTTTCAAAACGGTGGCAACGACGGTCAATGGATTCAAGTCTGGTGTGAGACGCGCCGAGCCAACGCGATCTTCCATCGGCTAGACCATCAGCCCTGCCTCGCCCCATTGATGGTGATCGAAGTCCGTCGATTCCTAATCGCGTCAGGCATACAACCTCCCCGCACGAACGAGTAATGTTATGAGTACTTTGCTGAATTACCGAGGCTACACCGCAAAAGTAGACTACGACCCTGAAGCTGAAGTCCTGCATGGAACAGTTTTAGATTTGCGAGATGCTATCGTTTTTCAGGCAAAGGAGATCAAGGAAGTTAAGCGCAATTTTCACGACGCGGTTGATCAATATTTGAGCTTAATGGAGCGAACGGGGCAGGAACCCGAAAAACCGTTCAAAGGCAACATTGCGTTTCGTACCTCATCGGCAACCCATAAGAAGATTTCCCTGGCCGCCGCTCGCGCTGATATGAGCATCAATGCGTGGATGGATCAGGTGTTGAGTGAAGCGGCCGATGCCGAGCTAAAGGGCTATCGCTATGAGCGGGGCAATGCTGGACATGTCAATCAGCTTGTGGCTGTGCCGCTGGAGCAGGCGGTTGCGACTTCTTCTGCGGTTTTGTTGACCGAGGTTCTGCGTCAGGATGGGGCGATCGCCCCTCAGTTGGTTAGCGCCTTCAACCCCTACGCCAGCCGCAAAGACCCCCACGCCAGCCTAGAGATCATGAAGTCTCTGGATCTGATTCTGCGAGGCATCGCCATTGATCGCGCTCAAGTTCAAGAGGGCATGTCGAAGCTCTTGAGCCTAACCAAATCGGATGATGTTGCTGAAGTGCCACCCTTTGTGCTGAGGGCGATTTCAGATCAGATGTTGAGAACCATTAATCTAGACCCCGCTGCACCGGCGAATGTTAATTTTTCGCTGCATCCTGAAAATACACCCGTAATTAACACCTGAGCCGTTGTATCGGCATTGGAACTGCCGGATACCCTGGGCAATCTCTTTCCCGTGTTTCTCTGTTGACGCTTGAACTCTGACGCTTGAACGTCTGAACGATTGAACCCTACTTGCTGCCCCAAGGCGCTGACCCAAGGTAAGGATTCTCGAACCCGGATGAATTCGGGGCGATCGCCATAATTACTCTGCGCCAGTTGGGCGGGTTAGCCTTGGCTGGATTCATCTGGCAACGCTTTAACTGTTTACCCATCTATTGACCCATCTATGCAAGAAGCCGTTTGGGGTGCTTCAATCTTTTTAGGCTGATCAAGTAATTTTTTGAACGTTGTGCCTACACCTGGCAACTGGTGTCAGGCTTTTATCACAGGCTTTTATCAATAGTCGCAATAGTCGCAATAGTCACAATAGTCTGAAGAGACAGTTCTGAGAGGGAGCGCTTTCAAACCCGCTAGGTGGAGCTTTTTCCAGGGTTTGAACCTCTAAGCTGTGCCACTTTTTAGAGTGGATCTAGTCCGGTTAAGCTACTGGCATAGGTGGTCGCATCCCCCAAATAGATGAACCTATAGACTACTACTGGTTTTAGCTCCCCTCAGGAAATTTCTCGTGAGTCCTGCCCGCCCCCCTCACGTTTCGCTGGTTTCCTCGACTAGCCTGCCTGCTGCGATTTTGGCTAGCGAGGTTTTTGCGTTTCTGTATCCAGGCGCAGGGATTGACTCTTTCATCGTTGATCTGCAAAAGCAGGCCCACAGCATTGTTCAAGAATTAATTCGGACTCGTGTCCCGGTGGTGGTTCTAAAGCCAGGGCTAGATCGAGTTTTGGACGTGATTCGCACCGAGTATCAACATCCAGAACTGGCACAGCGAGTTGAAGACCTAATTGACCAAATCAATATCTGCCTTGTGCCGCTGCCAGAGGGACATGAGTGGGGAGAGGATCACGATTCCAAGTCGCATGAGTTGGCGATCGCCCAGCGGGATAGGTTAAGCATTGTTGCATTCATACCTGGAAACTACTTCAATTTTGATGGCAGCATTCAGGTTCACGCGGCCAGCGACTTCCTCAAGTGGTTGCAGCAAATACCCCACCCTGTCGATGAACCCAGCGAAACGCCAGTCGCGGAAGAGTCCAGCCCAACCCTAGAAACCGATGCTCCCAACACTTCAAAATCGGTCTTGCCCTGGATCGGGCTGAGCGTTGCAGGGCTGTCGTCCCAATTTTTGCGATTTCACTCGGAAAGACCAGAGCAGACCGAAGCTCTTGTCGCGCTACTGTTGTACCACCTGCTATCTACCGAGGCGCATCGCTGGAATCCTGCCAAGCCTGTGGAACTGGCCGAAAGCCTCGACTGGCTCCGCCGCTGGGCCAATTTGGATCGAGTGGGCAGAGCAGAAGGAGCGTCTGGAGCAGGCGGAAAGTTTGACGAGCTCCTAGCATTGCACGTACCAGTGCAGAAAAGCAGGTCTGCTGTGGATGGGGTGATGGATGGGGTGATGGATGGGGCGATCGCCCCGCTGCGTCCTCAAGAGACTGTCCTACCAAAACCCCCCATCCCTGCGGAACCAGACGCAGATCATAGCCCCAGTCTGCCAAAAGCTGGCGGGAAGCGATCGCAGTTTCCGATTCTTGACGGCGAAACTTGGCCCGACGACGGAGCCGGAGATCCGCCCGCATCCGATTCCGATCTAGACCCCACAAATGGCGGGGAGCCGACGCGCCCAACCCCTCCACCCGCCTTTGAGTATCCAACCTTAGACCTCTCCGAACCTGGAGCGGATGGGGCAGGCGATCCCGTTGTCGGCGATTTGGATGGCGACGATCCGGGAAGTCCTGACAATGCGGGCGGCGGGGGCGGCGGCCAGCCAAAAGCACCCAGGACTCCACACAGTCCTGAGCCGCCCATCGATAACCCGCCCGGAATAGATTCCCCAAACATTCCGGAACCCCCTGCCCCTCCGCCAGGGCCAACCCAACCGCCACCCAATTTGGGTAATCCAGGCGATACGCCCGGTGGTGAGGTGCCAGGTGATAGTACACCAGATGCGCCCGGTGATCATACGCCGGGTGGCAATGCGCCGGGTGGCAATGCGCCGGGTGGCAATGCGCCGGGTGGCAATGCGCCGGATGGCAATGCGCCGGGTGGCGGTAATGGTGGCAATAGCGGAAACGGTGGTGACAACGACGGACTGCCTGAGCCGCCAGGGTCGGGAAATGGCGACGATGAGCTTCCTAGCCCGCCCATCGATCCGCCCAATCTGCCAGAGCCGCCAATCGGGCCGCCCCCACCCAATTCTGGCGGCGCAGACGGGGCCCCACCACCCCAGCCGACTCCGCCAGATGGAGCGGGCCCGCCCGGTAGCGGAGAGAACGACCAGCCGGGTGGCGCGGAGTTACCCAACCTGCCGGACAATGTGCCTGGGTCGCCGACACCCCCTCCTGCGACGCTGGATGGCGCAGGAGGCAGCAAGACTTTTGTGCTGCAACTGGGTCACTCTGAAGCCCTAGTGCGTTCTGGAAAGGAAACCCTCTCAGTCTCGATGGGCCGCGAAGTTGTGATTGCAAACTTCAGCGGCGTGGGCACAGGCAGCGTTACAGCGGCAAATCTGGATGAGATGGATACGATTCAGCTAGTGGGTGCGCCGTTCACTGCAAGAAACATGCTGCTGACCCAGGTCGGGGCTGACCTGCTGATTACCTTTGATGGCGCGTCCGATTTCACGATTCGCCTGAAGGACTTTGCGCTGAAGGATCTCGACAACTTGGTTGAGAACGGCAACCTGCTGTTTGATGGACAAACGGCGATCGCCGATGACTTTGATGTTATCCACTGGCGCGAAGACCTGACCGTCCTCCGGAGTAACGTTGTCACCTTCCTCAATGACTATGACAACCGCGTTATAGGCCGCGACAACTCCAACGACACGATTAACGGCATGGGCGGTAACGATGTGCTGTTGGGGCTGAGTGGCGATGACCTGCTGCGCGGCGGCGATGGCAATGATCTGCTAGACGGCGGCATCGGCAACGATACGCTGGTGGGCGGTGCTGGGCGAGATACCTTCGTGCTAGGCCTGCGGCCGGGCGTGGATGCGATCGCCGACTTCGAGGTGGGGCTAGACAAACTGCGACTAACGGGCGGCCTATCTCCTAGCCAGTTGACCTTTAGCGCTAGCGGCAGCGACACCCTCATCCGCTATGGAAGCAGGACGCTGGCAATTTTGCAGAATGTGCAACCCAACAGCCTGGACTTTAGCAACCTGTTTGACCCCACCCTGTTTGATCCAACGGGCAATGCAACGGCGACCTAACCTATTGTCCTGCCCGAAACTGGTTCTGCCTGCAACTTGTTCTGCATATCAGTCGTTCCATCCACAACTGCTAACCTGCCGCGCTAAGATCGAAGTCGCCCAAAAGCCTGGAATCCTGGATTTGGCGATCGCCCACAGCATGAACCATCGAGGAATTTCGAGGATTGGGCTGGGAATCTGTCCGGGTTTCGGCGTTTTGCTGATGAAACAGACTAGAGGCAGGTGCTAGCACATCTTGCAATCGAACTTCTTGGTATCTTATTGCAAAACCTGATAGGCTTTTTCAAAAGTTCATCCGGTCTAGGATAGATTCGTTCCCAAATGTTCTTTCGTTAAGCTTGCTTGCAGATTTGTAAGTTTGCTTGCGGGAATCTGCTGCCTGCTCGCGGCTGTGTTTCTGTCTTGTGGCGATCGCCCTGATTTGGCGACCTCCCCAGGGCTGATCCAAGATTCCCTCCTTTGAGGAACGCCACAGCAGCTAGCTCTCAACTAAGGTAGAAGCTTCAGTTGCGTCTGATTTGCTGAGTCTGAGTTGCTGAGTCTGAGTTACTGAGTCTGAGTTGCACGAATCACGCTGATGATGGGTTCGGGTCAAGATCGACATGCTGGAATGCAAGATGTTGGAACACAACATATTGGAATACAAAGGCTATACAGCAGAGATAGAGGTGGATATTCAGGCCGGCGTGCTGCATGGTCGCGTCCGCGACATTCAGGATGTCGTGACCTTTGAAGCCGAGACTGCGGCTGAGCTAGAGCGCAAGTTTCGCCGCTGTATTGACGTATACCTGGAATTCTGCCAAGAAACTCAGCAAGAACCCGATCGCCCCGGTCTTCAGCCTGATTCCAAAACTATCGCCTTAAAAGCCACGCCCGATTTGTGTCGTGCCGCTGACCACGCAGGCAAAAGCATTGATTCCTGGGCGCAGGATGTCCTCTCTGAGGCTGCTCGTCGCAGCCTGGAATCCTTTGCTTAATGGGCGTATCTAAAGGCTGCATCAGAATTTAGGGAATTCTCAGTAACGCCACGTTTTACGGTAACGCTGCGTTTTATAGTGGAGTTGCTGCTCATTCCTTAAGCAATTGTGAAAGCGATTACTCTGCTTGGCTCCACCGGCTCCATCGGCACCCAAACCCTGGACATTGTGAGCCAATATCCCGACCAGTTTCGGATTGTGGGGCTGGCGGCGGGGCGAAACGTAGATCTCTTGGCTCAGCAGATTCGCCAGTTTCGCCCCCAAATTGCTGCAATTTGTGATCCGGCGCTGTTGCCCCAGGTGAAAGAGGCGATCGCTGACCTCACGCCGCAACCCATCCTGCTCGCGGGCGACAATGGCGTAGTCGAAGTCGCCCGCTTTGGCGATGCCGAGGCCGTGGTGACGGGGATTGTGGGATGTGCGGGTCTGCTGCCCACCATTGCTGCCATCGAAGCGGGCAAAGACATTGCGCTGGCAAACAAGGAAACCCTGATTGCGGGCGGCCCGGTCGTGCTGCCGCTGGTGCAAAAGCATGGCGTGAAGCTATTGCCCGCAGATTCGGAACATTCCGCCATTTTCCAGTGCCTCCAGGGGGTTCCAGAGGGCGGGCTGCGGCGCATCCTGCTGACGGCATCGGGCGGCGCATTCCGCGATTTGCCGGTCGAAAAGCTGGCCACTGTTAAGGTTGCCGACGCGCTCAAGCACCCCAACTGGACGATGGGGCGTAAAATCACCATCGACTCTGCCACCCTGATGAACAAAGGGTTGGAAGTGATCGAGGCGCACTTCTTGTTTGGGCTGGACTATGACCACATCGAAATCGTCATCCATCCCCAGAGCATCATCCATTCGCTGATCGAGCTAGAAGATACCTCTGTGCTGGCACAGTTGGGGCTGCCCGATATGCGCCTGCCGCTGCTCTATGCCATGTCCTATCCCGACCGGGTGCCGACCCAGTGGGAACGACTCGACCTGGTGAAATGTGGCGATCTTACCTTCCGTGCCCCCGACCATCAGAAGTATCCCTGCATGGGGCTGGCCTATGCAGCGGGACGGGCAGAGGGTTCTATGCCCGCTGTGCTGAATGCTGCCAATGAACAGGCGGTGGATCTTTTCCTGCGGGAAAAAATCCAGTTTCTCGACATTCCCCGACTGATTGAGCAGGCGTGCGATCGCCATCATCCGCACAATCTGCCCCAGCCCACCCTCGACGACATCCTTGCAGCTGATCAGTGGGCGCGGCAGGCGGTGCTGTCGGCAAGTCAGCGCTTGGTAGCGTGATGGGGGATGCAGGGTGACGGAGATTTAGAGATGATGGGATGAGGGGATAGGATGCGCGAGTAGTTGCCTGCAATACGCCAAACCCGCAATGCTCGTCCCCGTTACGCCAAAACGCTCACAGCCCAACATTCCCTCACCATGTCCAACCCCCTCCGCCGAATCAAACAACTGCCCTGGCTGCCGCTGTTTCAGACGGCAGGCTATGCCGTGATTGGACTATTTGCGGTGGAACTGTTGCTGTGGTGGGGCGGTTCTCGACTGCCGTTTGTGGCGCGGGCGAATGCCCTGATCTTTTCGCCGCCGCTGGATTTGCTGATTGTGCTGTCCATTGCGATTGGCGTGGGGGCTTTGGCGGTGCATTTGCTGGATCAGTTTCAGCGGCAGATTTTTATTAACCTGGGCGTTCTTTGGGGGCTGATTGCTTGCCTGGTGGTGATGGTGTGGGTGCGATCGCTCTCTGGCATCCCCTCGCTGCTGCCGCCCAGCCAGCCTGCATTGATGGGCTTGATTATCGGCGTGTTTTGGCGCGGCAAAAATCACTGGCGCTGGTAAACTGGCGCTGCTAAACCAGTTTGGCAAATTGAGCCTTTGAGGGCGATCGCCTTTGGTGCAGAATCCCACAGAATAGAGATAGATCTGCCCCTTCTCGCCCCAACTTGCCGCCATGCCCGCTTCTCCTCAAACTGTGGGGCCAACTTTGCCAAACGCAGCCGATAGCGCGGCTCCTGCCAAGCCCCTGCGCCTCAGTGCGGTGCTGACCCGGTTTCAAGCCACGCCCGATTCCCGGCTGCTGGGGCTGGCGCTGCTCATTGGCACGGGCGCGGGGCTAGGTGTGGTTACGTTTCGTTATCTGATTCACCTCGTCAACCAACTCATGCTGGGGCGCGTGGCGGGCGTGCTGTCCGTTTGGGGACACTGGACGCTGGCGCTGCTGCCGATTTTGGGCGGGCTATTGGTGGGCGGGTTGCGCTGGGGCGTGCAGGGCTTTGGGCCGGGCCTGTCGGCGCTAATGGAAACGGTGCAGGGCGGCAAGGAACTGGCCCCGCTCAAGCCCGTGAGCAAGATGGTGGCGGCCGCAGTATCGCTGGGCAGCGGTGCGTCCCTGGGGCCAGAAGGGCCGAGTGTGGAAATTGGCGCAAATTTTAGTCTGCTGCTGGGGCAGGCGCTGAAGGTATCGCAAGCACGGCAGTTGTTGCTGCTGGGGGCAGGTGCGGCGGCGGGGTTGGCGGCGGGGTTTAATGCGCCGATTGCAGGGGTGTTCTTTGCGCTGGAAGTGGTTCTGGGCAGTCTATTTGCTCCGTCGTCGGCAAGTGTGGTGCTGCTGTCGGCGGTGGTGGCGGCGTGGATCGCGCAGATTGGGCTGGGGGCAAAGCCTGCCTTTGCGCTGCCGGCCTATGAGGTGCGGAGTCTGCTAGAACTGCCGCTGTATGTGGGGCTGGGGGTGTTTGCCAGTCTGGTGTCCATTCTCTATCGGCAGGCAATGGCGATCGCCCAGCAGGCGTTTCAGGGGCAACTGCCGGGGACGCAATGGCTGGCAAAAATTCCCAATCCGCTGCATCCGGTGCTGGGTGGCATTGCGGTTGGGGCTGTGGCGCTGTGGTTTCCGCAAATTCTGGGCGTGGGCTACGAAACCATCGAGTCCATTTTGCAAGATGTGCAGTTTCCGCTGCGAATGGTGATCGCGCTGCTGGGGCTAAAGCTGGTGATGACGGCGGTGAGCTTTGGCAGCGGGTTTGTGGGCGGCGTGTTTGCCCCGGCGCTGTTTTTGGGCGCATCGCTGGGGTTGGTGTATGGCAAGACATTGGCGATCGCCCTGCCCGTGCTGCATCCCTACATGGCCTCGCCGCCAGCCTATGCGATGGTGGGCATGGCAGCAGTGCTAGCAGGCAGCGTCCGCGCCCCGCTCACGTCCATCCTGCTGCTGTTTGAGCTAACGCAAGACTACCGCATCATTTTGCCGCTGATGTCGGCCGTGGGGCTGAGCATCTGGCTGGTGGAAACCCTGCAACCCACCAAACTGATGGACTCTGACGGCGAACAGCAGGAAGCCCCAGAGGAGACAATTGCCGGAATCTCTGTCCCCGCATCGCTGTTGGTGGTCGATGCTTTGCAGCCGATTGCCCTCAAGCTGTCTGCGAACCTGCTGCTGGCCCAAGCCGCCCGCACCCTGATCGACCAGCGGGCCACCTGCGCCCTGGTGATGGACAACCTGGCCGGGCTAGATAACGTAAATCATCTGAACAATTTAGACTATGTGGGCGGCGACGAAACACTAGTGGGTATCTTGACCCTGCGCGACATCAACCGCTTGATTCTCAAGGCCGAAGAAGCCCCCGACCTGCTCCAGCGACCCATCCGCGACCTCTGCACCACTCATGTCCTGTTTGCCTACAGCGACGAAACCGTGAAAGAGGCGATCGCCCGCATGGGGACTCGCGGCTTGCACCAGATCCCCGTTGTCGAGCGCGACCACCCCACCCACGTCATCGGCCTGCTCACGGAAGAGAGCATTACCACCGCCGCCCGCCTGGCCCGCATCACCAAAGCCCTGGGCGACAGCGAGGAGTCGTCGGAAGATTTTCAGGCTGACCTGGCAGAACGAAACGGAAAGGCGATCGCGCTGCCAGAGGAAAAAATCGAGATGGAGAGCCAAATTCTGCCAAATTCTCTAGGAGTTGAAAACTCTATCGATGCCGAGAGCCTTGGTAAAGTTAGATCCTAATACTCATCATTCGCAATCCTTCCGCCGCAATTTTTTCGCTATGAGCAATCGTAGCATTATCACAATCAGGCCTGATGAGCATGGCGATACTCCATACATTCGCCACACACGTATCACGGTATATGACGTTTTGGGCTGGCTTGCAGACGGACAATCCATCGCTGAAATTGTCAATAAATTCCCAGAACTGACAGCAACCGATATCAGGGCTTGCCTGGAATTTGCGGCCGATCGCAGTCATTACGGTTCATCTATTTGTTCATCTATTTCTAGAGATGAAGCCTCTAGCAGTGAACCCCTTAGCACTGAACCCCTTAGCACTGAACCCTCTAGAACTGCACCCCTCTCTTCGCCAATTCTCCATCCCATCAGCCCCGCCTATTCCGAAACCTCGATCAACGCTCAGCAGCATGTCGATGATCCAGTTTCGTCCCAAGAAATCGATCAAACTCCGCCCGCCCCGCAGCCCAGCGCCTTGCTTAAACCCTTTGTCCGAATGGAGAAGCGGATTTGGGAGCCGCTACTTTCCTGGGGAGAAAATCAGGCCTTAATTAGCCTGCTGGGGTTGTTGGGTAACCTGGGTCTCATCATTGCCGTCGTCAGTTACATCGGCTTAGAAAAACAGCGGCGCGACGATCAGGTTTATGCAGCTTGGCAGACCATCACCAACGCCGCATCCCCGACGCAACCCTGTCGGCAGCGCGAACGATCAGGTTTATGCAGCTTGGCAGACCATCACCAACGCCCAGGGGCAAAGCGGGAACGGAGGGACGCATCCTGGCTCTAGAGTTTCTGAATGCTTCGCCAGGGGCAAACTGGCGTTTGCATTTTCCCTGGATTTGCATCTCTGAAGATTGGCTCTGTTCCAAGTGGGAACCGGAAAGCCTGGACGGGGTAGACTTGGCAAAGGCCTACCTGGCCGGAATTCAGCTACCCAAAGCCAGCCTGGTTGAAGCGAATTTGGAAGGCGCAGTTCTATGGGGAGCCAACTTGCAAGGGGGCAAATTTGGAAGAAGCGAATTTGCGAGGGGCAAAGTTGGGCGCAGCCAATCTACAAGGGACGAGACTGGATGAAACTAACTTTCAAGGAGCCTTTTATTCTGACGAAAAAACGTCCAGGAGTTTGTGTGTAGATATTACCTATCCGCCCATTCATCCCTGCCCGACTCAATTTCCGGAAGGCTTCGATCCAGAATCCGCCGGAATGAAACCGCTTCCCTAGCAGTCTATTCATACACAGCCTATTCAGCTTGGTCTGGACTGGTTGTTACTGGACTGGTTGTTATCAGTCATGGTTTGATTTTCAAGATCTTTGTGATTTCCTGGATGACAAAGCTCGAAAACGCTTGTGATTATAGAAGTGTGAATAGTGTGACCCTAGAAGACAGAGGTGCTTCATTGAGAACTGGCATCACCTGTTGGCTTCACGGTTAAGAAACAGGAGGTCACGATCCGAATCAAGACGCTAAAGGAGCAAACATGAATTCGTTGGGTATTTTGAAAATGGCTCAAGGGATCGTGGAACGATTGGGCGATCGCGCGAAGGTCTACATCGGCGCGGGGCTAGTGGGTCTTGCAGTGTTGGCAATGCTGCTGTTTTCGCTGTTCCGTCCGGCCCAGATCGTGACGACTGAAAGCGTGCGAAACCTTATCTTTAGCAGTGTGGAAAATGCCAGCGAGTTTGTGGCTGCCACGACGGACGGCTATGCTACGGTCAAAGTGGAAGAAGTCGCCAAAAAGTTGGGCATTCCTATTGGAAAAACCAGCCTGATTTATGAAGGCGTGGGCACGGTGCAGGCAGGCTTTAACCTGAAAGACTTGGTGGTTTCAGATCTCGACTTCAAGAATCGCGTCATCAAGGCCGAATTGCCCGCTCCTCGGATTTTGAACATCAATCTTGACATTGCGCGGAGTTCAAAAATCGACGACTACCGCTCGTGGTTTGGCCCTGCGGCGACCGCCGAGCTATACGAAGAAGCGCAGCACGAGGCACTCGCCATCATTCGCGAAAAAGCGTGCAGCGGCAACCTGTTCAAAGCCGCCAATAGCAGCGCCAAAGAGCAGCTCAGGACGATTCTGAATAAAGCCGGATTTAACACCGTGACGGTTGAAGTAGAGTCTGGAAACTGCGCCGCCTAGCGTTTTAGCCGCCTTAGCTTGAATCAATCGTGAATAAACCGGGCAGGCTGGATGGGGCGATCGCCCTCTCCAGCTTGTTTATTTCTCCCCCATGCCGCTTGCTTTTTCTCGCTCACCTGTGGCACAAGGGCAGTAGACCGTTCGTTATCGTTCCAACATCGCGTCGCCACCCAACCCCCAACATGCTGTATTGGTTTATCTGGCTCGGCTTTATTGCCTACGCCGCCTTCCTCGCGCCGCCCGATCGCCCCGAAACGCTTAGCCTGATTCAAAACCTCTCAACGGGCCAGTGGGATGGCATCAATCCCCTGATTGTTGCGCTGTTTAATCTAATGGGCATCTGGCCGCTGATCTATAGCGCGGTGCTGTATGCCGACGGGCGCGGGCAGCGGGTGCGGGCGTTTCCCTTTGCGGCGGGTAGCTTTGCCGTAGGGGCGTTTGCCCTGTTGCCCTATCTGGCGCTGCGAAAGCCGAATCCCACTTTTATCGGCGAACCGTCCTGGCTGATTCGCAGCTTGGATTCCGTCTGGACGGGGCGCGTGCTGCTGCTGGGGGCGATCGCTCTGCTGGTCTACGGTTTCACCCAAGGCAACTGGGCTGATTTTGTGCAGCAGTGGCAAACCAGCAAGTTTATTCACGTCATGAGCCTGGATTTTGTTGCCCTGTCGGCGCTGTTTCCGGTGCTGCTGCGCGATGATCTGGCGCGGCGGGGTCTGGGAAGCCGCTGGTTTTGGGCGATCGCGCTGGTTCCGCTGCTGGGACCGCTGGTCTACCTGTCCGTTCGCCCGCCCCTTGCCTGTGCCACCGAATTTGCCACCTCAGAAGCCGCCCCAGAAGTCTCCCTGGAGGGATAGCCGCAACAATGGGCGATCGCAGCTTAATATCCCTGCGGAATGAAGTTTGCTGACATGTGATCTCGTAACATTCAACATATCAAGCAAGTTTGCAAAACTAACAGGGGATATCGAGCAATCGCCCTGTGCAGCGTTTTTTGATCTTCCAAAGCGGGTTATGCGTTGTACCGAAATATTGGGTCAACGCACTGCTTTCCATTGAACTAAACGCTTCTACGGACTGAGCAGATCCGTCGGCTGTTGAGATCAATTCGTTCTTTAATTTGCTCTTTAAACTGTGGGAGAAAAATCATGGCTAATCTGTTGACTTGGCTGGTGTTGGGCTTCATCGCGGGCGCGTTGGCAAAGCTAATTTATCCAGGACGGCAGGGCGGCGGCATCTTTGCCACAACGCTGCTGGGTATTTTGGGTGCAATGCTGGGCGGATGGCTGGGCACGGTGCTGTTGGGTGGAGCCATTACAGGGCTGAATTTGACCAGCATTATCCTGGCAGTGATCGGGGCAATGCTGTTGATCTTCCTGTGGGGTGTATTCACTCGCGCTGCCTAGCTCACCTGAAACAGCAAGGGGAACCTCGAAAATTGATATGATTCCTGTAATTCACTTCTGTCTCATCTGAGACTTGATCAGGTCAAATTCAATCCATCGAGGTTCCCAAAGATTCATTCAAAGTTGAATAGGCGGGAACCCCTATTTACCCAAAGGGTACGACCATCCGCGCGATCGCACGACTGGGAAGATCATGTCGCTGCTGGCACAGATAGCACGGCGCAACCAAAAGATTTACGACTTTGGCGTTTGGTCTTCCATCAGCTTTTCCCAGGCAGCTTTGGCCGCCTCCGAAAGGCGATCGCCCAGTTCATTGACCTCGCTCACCAGCGCATTCCAGTTTTTCTCCGCTTCCTTTTGAATCGAGTCGATCGACTGCTCCAATTCTTCAGGTTTGAAAAGCCGGTTCTGCTCAACGGCCTCGCGGGCCTGGCGCACCACCTTGAGATAGGTTTCGCGGGTGAACTCCCCTGCGGAACGGGCTTCCTGTTGGGCGCGGTGCGTAATGGCATCAATCAGCGCCTTGGTTTCTCGCTGAATTTCATCCAGCCCTTCCAAGGCAGAGCCGTGGTCGCCCGTAGCGGGTCGTGCTTCCAGGACGATTGGCTCTTGGTCAGACCCGTTCGGTGAATTTGGATCAAAGCTCATCGCGTTGCCTCCTAAAAACCTAAAAATATAGCGGGAGAGCCGGATTGCGGCAGGCTCAAATGACAGTCTCAGGAAATGACAGCCTCAGGAAATGACAGTCTCAGCACAAAGTTAGAATCCAGGCGACTTCAGCGTTGCCGAGTCTCCTGCCGCCAAAAGCTCTCGCTCGACCCGCAGCAGATTTTCGATGCGGGCTTCGGTGGTTGGATGGGTCGAAAAGAGGCTGGAGAGAAATTGTTGAGGAATGGCGTTCATAATCAGCAGCGGCTCAAACGCAGGATTGGCCCGCAGCGGCATTTGTCGGGCGCTTGCCTCCAGCTTTTGCAGCGCGCTCACCAAGGCACGGGGGTTGCCCGTCATCCGGGCAGAACCAGCGTCAGCTTCAAACTCGCGGGTGCGGGAAATCGCCATCTGAATTACGCTGGCGGCCAGCGGCGCTAGAAGAACGGTGAACAGCAGCCCCAGGGGATTGCCGCCGCCCTCGCGCTCGTCGCGACTGCCCATGCCGCCAAACATCAAGCTGTACTGCATCATCTGCGCCAGCCAGGAGATTGCCCCAGCAACCGTTGCAGCTACAGCTTGGGTCAGCGTGTCGCGGTTGCGGACATGGCTGAGTTCGTGGGCAATGACGGCTTCTAGCTCCGGCTCTGTCAGCATTTGCACGATGCCCTGCGTAACGGCGATCGCCGCATGTTCTGGGTCGCGCCCGGTGGCAAAGGCGTTGGCTCCTGGAGAGGGAATGACAAAGATCCGAGGCATTGGCAGGTCTGCCCGCTCACACAGCCGCCGCACCATTGCATACAGCCCCGGTGCTTCAGCTTCGGTAATCGGCTGGGCCTGATAGGCAGCCAGTGCAATCTTATCCGAAGAATACCAGGACATCAGGTTTGTAAAGGCGGCGATCGCCAGTCCAATCAGCGCCCCGCTGGAACCACCCAGCATCCAGCCAATGCCGACCAGTAGCCCACTCAACAGGCTCAACAGCGCCAGGGTTTTTACTTGGTTCATATCCGGCTCCTATCGCAACTCACCCGCTATTTTGCACTCAAATTGTACGAGTCGGGGATCGCTGATCGTGAGGAAAAAACCGTTAAAGTTGGGGCGGTTTTCCGTATTGGGCAGTGTTAGGACTTGCGTCGTTGGACAATTTCTCGCCAGCGCAGTCCGCGAGAAATTGTCCAAACCCCAAAGAGATGATCGCAAGTGCGTAAGGCCTGAGTGTTTAGCTCTGGAGGAAAAAGGATCACGATTCTGGAGCGGGATGCCACTGGCGGTAGGGATGCTTCACCAGCGCCGCGTTGAAATAGCGCGGGTCGTGGGAGACTTCTTCACCAATCCAGTCGGGAAGTTGCACGGTTTGGTCGGGGCTAGAGAGTTCCACCTCGGCAACAATTAGCCCGTCGTTGTCGCCCCAAAACTCGTCCACTTCCCAAGTCAGCCCTTCGTAGGGAATTTTGTAGCGGGTTTTCTCAATCAGCGGGCGATCGCACAGGGTATTCAGCAATTCTTCCGCATCCGCCAGGGGAATTTCATACTCGAACTCGCTGCGCGATAATCCTTCTATCGCGCCCTTAATCGTCAAAAAGCCCCGCGTTCCTGCAACCCGCACCCGCACCGTCCGCCCTGCCCCCGACAGCAGATAGCCCTGGCGATAGGTCGTGCCTTCCGCCAGCCCACGCCAGCGATCGCCCACCACGAGAAATTTTCGCTCGATTTCCTGCGCCATATCAATTTTGGGTTTTAGATTGCTGATTTTGGAGCGCCGATCCAGGGTTCGGTCTCGCATCCAGCGACTTCATCGACAGCAGTGATCCCGGAACCACCAGGTAGTCTACGTTGAAACCCAGAACGCAGACTCGGAAGCAGCCCACGAAATGCCTGCACAGGTTCTATCACAACCAAAGATTGGCCTTGGGTTGTTCAGATTACGACGGGGGCGCAAACTTGATAGGGTTATAAGGGTTATAAAGGAGGATCGGTCGCTAGAGGTTTGCTGGAAAGAACTTGGAAACCATCCAAACCCCGCGATTGAACCTTGAACCCGAACTCCTGAATCCTGATTAAAGTCCAACGTCTACGCACCCTATGTGAGGGGTGGAACGCCTATGCAGTCTGTTCGCAACGTGGTGAATGTGGTGATTATGTTCATGCTGTTGGCGTTTATTGCCAGTAGCCTGTTTCGGCTGGGTATATTCTTTTTGGGGGGTGGCTTGTCTGCGTCTTAGCTTGTTTGCGTCTTCAATTCTGCGTCTTCAATTAAATCTATGTCTTAATCTATTGGCTGCAAGCCAATTTCCTCAATCCTCCCTGATAAGGAACCCTTGAGGAAACAAGAACCTTTGAGCCAGTTTTTCCTATTCCACACGCGCTGTTTTAACCCTCCAACCCCCATAACCTCTCATGGCCGACATCCTTTCTCCCGCAATCAGCGATCGCATTTGCAAGCACATGAACGAAGACCACGCCGACGCGGTGTTGCTCTATGCCAAGGTCTACGGCGGGGCAGTGGCGGCCACGGCGGCGAAAATGGTGTCGATTGACCCGGAGGGCATGACACTAGAAGCGGAACAAGCGGGGACAGCAATCCCTGTGCGCGTCACCTTTGACCATCCGCTGCAAGACTCGGAAGACGCGCATCAAACGCTGATTGCAATGGTTCGCCAAGCGCGATCGCAGACACCCGGAGAATGAGGGGGCACTGCGCCTGCTAGCCCCGCACCTTAACGCTGACTTTGCCAGCCGGGGGGCGGCGGGCCAGGCGAACGGTGCTGGGCATGACACCGACCATCAGCGCGAAAGATTCGTCAGGAATGCGAGCAATAGTAGGCGCATCGAAGTAGGTTTCAAACTGGTTCAAAATCTTTTTGGCCCGCTGAATTGCCTCGGAGGTGTCGGTAAACTGCTGCGTCAGGCGAATCCACTGTCGCCGAATTAGGTACGCTTCTTGGCGCTCTTCGTGGGTTTCTGGAGCCACCAGCGACAAGTTACCCACCGGGATCACCTTCTTGCAGTCTGCATCAAACACGCCACCGACCGCTGCGCCAGGCCCAGCGAACTCAGCGTGGAACTGTTTGTAGAGAACGAGTCCGTTGCGCCTGCGCTTATTGACCGCAAGCACGCGCCCTTGTTGGATGTAGCGCAAAATCTCGTCTGGATTTGTGCAGTCAATAATTTGCACGGAGGTGTTCGCAGCGGATTCGCTAGGGGATCGCTCAGCCAAGGCCGAGCCAGAGGACGATTGGAGGCTCTCTTTAGAAGAATAGTCTGAACCTGTGGGATTTGTGCGATCGCCCTTCGCAATAGGCTGAGAAATCTCCGTGTTGTCCAGCAACCCGTTCTGCTGAGTTGTGAGGCGAGGGGATGAATGGTGTAAATCGCGATCGCTGATAGCAGCAGACTCTTGACGGTTCCCTTTAGCGGTATCTAGCATGTTCCCACGAAGCTCTTAGGACAGACGGCAGTCCATGTCTAGAGTTAATTCTAAGGGCAGCAAATCCAGAACGCATCGGAACCCACAATAGCTTTATAAAGCCCCAGTAAAAGTTGGATGCGACAATTTAAACCTCTCGTAAAGTTGCGTTAGCGCTGTCCAGCCAACTCCCCTGAAAAGTCCTCATAGTCCTTAATCGCGCCGGATTGGCCGGGCGATCGCAGCTCAGCCGGTAAACTTTAAAGATGTCAAGAAGTGCAAAGATGTCAAGAAGTGCAGATTGTTCCACCGTTGCGATCGGCAGCTCTCCGCTGGCATAGAACTGAAGGTAGAACCGATGGTTGAACTGATGCGATGCATTTACTCAATACATTCTATAAGTTCTATCCCTGTGGCTTTGACCTATCCCTGTGGTTGTGACAGGCGTTTTTGTAAGAAAAGCTGCTGGGGTTGCCCCATTGCCCAAGTGAACGGATTCCACTCAGATTTACTGACGTGATAGCCCGCCTTTTCATACAGCAGTCGGGCTGCTGTATTGTTTTCCAGCGTGTGCAAATAGAGTGCTGCAAAGCCCCACTCGACCGCAATGCGATCGCACGCTTGCAGCAGTTGCAGCGCAATGCCCCGCCGCCGATAGCCCGACCGCACCGCTAGGTTGGAAATATAGAGATAGCGATCGCCCACCCCTTTCCAAAATGCAGGACGATGCAGATTCATTTCCAGCGTGCCCACTACGCGCTCGGTCAGGGTGTCGTCGCTGCCGTGCTGCTCAACGGCGACCAGGCA
Organism: Thermoleptolyngbya sp. M55_K2018_002; assembly: GCF_015295965.1. NCBI lineage: Bacteria > Bacillati > Cyanobacteriota > Cyanophyceae > Oculatellales > Oculatellaceae > Thermoleptolyngbya > Thermoleptolyngbya sp. M55_K2018_002. The sequence goes on along the minus strand of NZ_DVEA01000049.1, from coordinate 14,284 downwards.
GGTATAGTGCGGCGTTTTGCGATGCAGCCGGCCGCGCAAATCGTCCAAAATACCCGCTCGAAACAGCGGATAGGCCCAGCCCAGCACCCCGTCTGGATTGTGAAAACTGCTCGCCAGCACCTCGGCTAGATCAGGTAGGTCGCGCGATCGCGCCGTCCGGATTAAGATCGTTCCAGGTTCATCTACTTGGGGTATCCCACGAAGCTTACCCATCCACCCAGCCAGCAACGCCGATAAAAACACGTCTCGACCCACGGCCATGCCCGTAATCACTGCATCTCCCCATTCTAGAACGAGCGAAAACGGGTCGCATCTATTCTGCCTCGTCCCATCTGCCTTGTATCAGTATTCCCCCACTATTGCGCGTCTAGTGTTTACAGTTACATCTATTGCTAGATTGGGAACGCTAAGAATCAGGTAAGTCCGTGGTGCATTTGGTGTTCACAGTTTGGCAGCACGTTGAATTCTATGCGGCACATTATTTCTAGCCGTCCTTTGAGAGCGATGAACTCCCGTCAGGAGCGCGATGCATGGCGGCGATAGATCCCAACAAGCCCAAGATTCTGGTCGTCGATGACGAACCCGATAATTTAGACCTGCTCTATCGCACCTTTCACCGCGAGTACAAAGTGCTGCGGGCAGAGAGCGGGCCAGAAGCGCTCAACATTCTGGCCAGCGAAGGTGGCGTGGCGGTAATCATTTCCGACCAGCGGATGCCGTCTATGAGCGGTACAGAATTCCTGAGCCTGACCGCAACCCAGTACCCGGACATTATCCGGATTATCCTCACGGGCTATACCGATGTGGAGGATCTGGTCGAAGCCATCAACTCCGGCAAGGTCTTCAAGTATGTCACCAAGCCCTGGGACGATGAGGAACTGAAGGGCGTGGTGCGGCAAGCCGTGGACACGCACAATGTCCTGAAAGCTCGCACTCAGGAATTGCAGCGATCGCTCCGTCAGGAATCTTTGCTGAATGCCGTCACCAATACCATTCGTGGAGCGTTGAACTATCGGCAGATCCTGCAAACCATTGTGGAAACCGTCGGCCACATGTTTGAGGTGGACTGCTGCCTGCTGCGGCCGGTTCACGATAACCGCCTGGGGAGCGAGGTGTTTGTCTATCGCTCTCGCAGCGTCACCGAAGCCGAGGAACACACCGACCTGGCCCACCGACTGGATGATGTCAGCAGCCTCGCCCACACCGTCTGGGAAACGCGAGACGTGCAGATAATCTACGATGCCCGCGCCGAAGCGGAACTGCTGGCCACCTGCCCTACCGAAGCCGGACAGCAGGCCTATCGCGCTGCTAACATTGCCTCTAGCCTGGTGGTGCCGCTGATCTGTCAGCAAGAGCTGATGGCAGTGCTGGCGCTGCACCAGTGCGAAACGCCGCGCACCTGGCAAGACGACGAGGTGCAACTGGTGGTGATGGTGTCGGATCAGGCGGCCCTGGCACTGTCGCAGGCCAAGGCTTACGAACAGGTGCGATCGCTCGCCCGTCGAGAAGCGCTTGTGAACACGATCACCACTGCCATCCGCTCCAGCCTCGATCCCCAGGATATTTTCTCTGCCATTACCCAAAAGCTGGGGCAGGCCATTCATGCGGATGGCTGTGCCCTGTCGCTGTGGACAGAGGGCAACGAGTTTGTGCAGTGCGTAGGGCTACACGAACTCACCCACGATGGAAAGGAAGTGTCTTCTGGGCTGCCGCTGGATGAATGGGGGCGGAGTGATCCTAGTTCGCGCCACCAGTTGCCGCTGTCGTTGGTTCCCATTTCGGGCAATCCCGTGCTGCAACGGCTGCTGTCTACCCAGGCTCCCGTGGTGATCAACGATCTCAGCCAGCATCCAGAGCTAAATGTCCCTGACCTGCCGCTGCGATCGCCCGCCCGTGCCCTGCTGGTCGTGCCGCTGCTCAGCGATGGCCAGATTATCGGCAGTATTTCGCTGCGCCAGATGCACCAGCCTCGCCAGTGGTCGGCAGATGAGATTGAACTGGCCCAGGCTGTGGCAGTGCAGGCGGCGATCGCCGTGCAGCAGTCTCGTCTCTATCAAAAAACGCGCCAGCAAGCAGAACAGCTTTTGGAACTCGATCGCCAGAAAACCGAGTTTTTCCAGAACGTATCCCACGAATTTCGCACCCCGCTGACCCTCACCATCGGCCCGCTAGAGTCGGCCGTGTCCCAGCAGCAGGGTCTCAGCTTCGAGCAGTCGCAAATTGCCCTGCGAAACTCGCGCCGTCTGCTGCGATTGGTGAACCAACTGCTCGATCTCCAGCGGCTCGATGCGGGACGAATGCAGCCTAGCTTCCGCCCCTGCGACCTGCGCGACTTTGCCAGCCAGATCATCGACAGCTTCCGCCCCTATTGTGAAAAGAAGCAGATTCACCTGATTACGCACCTAGAGCCGTGTCCCTCGGTGTACCTGGATGTCGAAAAGTTCGACAAGGTGCTATACAACCTGCTGTCGAACGCCATGAAGTTCACGCCGTCGGGCGGCACGATTACCGTCACCGTGGCTCCAGCAGGGGATCATTGCCAGATTCGGGTGCAGGATACGGGCATCGGCATCCGTGCTGACCAGATTCCTCATTTGTTTGAGCGGTTCCGCCAGGCCGACGGTTCCGCTAGCCGCAGCTATGAGGGCAGCGGTCTGGGACTGGCGCTGGTGAAGGAACTGGTCGAAATGCACGGCGGCCAGGTGACGGTGGAATCGGTCTATGGCGAGGGCACGTCCTTTATCGTGTGGCTGCAAACCGGACTGACCCATCTGCCGTCGGATCAGGTGATCGAGATTCCCGCTGAGTTGGAGCATAGCCGCTCTACGGTGGAACTGGCGGATATTGAGGGTGATTTAGCGCTTGCCCAAGATGCAGAACAGCGACCCGTGGCGATCGCCCCTTCCCCCAGCGCTCCCCCGACCCAGATCACGGGCGCACCGGCCCTAGAGTCGCTGCCCCTCGCCCAAACTGCGGCCACTTCACAAAGCACAGTCTTGGTGGTAGACGACAACGCCGATATGCGCGGCTACGTGTCCAGTGTGTTGCAACAGGCGGGCTATCAGGTGATCACCGCCCGCAACGGAGCCGAAGGCTTTATGACGGCGCAGGTGCATCGTCCCCAACTGATCCTGACGGATCTGATGATGCCGCTGGTGTCGGGGCTGGAGTTAATCCAGATGGTGCGCCAGGATGATGACCTGAAGGGCACGCCCGTTGTGCTGGTGACGGCCAAAGCTGACGAAGAAACCCGCATTGAAGGAGCCGAAAAGGGAGCCGACGGCTATCTTTCTAAGCCGTTTAATGCGCGAGAACTGGTGGCCGAGGTGCGGAACCTGCTGGCGCTGAAAGAGAGCGAACGGCGCGTGGCGGAGCTAAATACCTATCTGACGGAATCGGTGCTGAAGCGATTTTTGCCGCCGTCGCTGGTGGAAAAAGCGGCACGGGGCAACCTGGCGCTGGATTTGCGGCCGGAACCGCGCATGATTACGGTTCTGTTTAGCGACATTATCGGGTTTACGCAGCTTTCCAACACGCTGCGATCGCGCCGGGTGGCCGAACTGCTGAACGAGTATCTGACCGAAATGACCCACGCCATTTTTGAGCATGGCGGCACGGTTGATAAGTTCATGGGCGATGCGATTTTGGCGATCTTTGGTGCGCCAGAGGAAATCAGCCCCAACGAGCAGGTGAAGCGGGCGATCGCCGCTGCCCAGCAAATGTATCGCACCCTTGATAAGCTCAACGAGCGCTGGCAGGCTCAGGGCATCAGCCGCGTCCAGTTTCGCTGCGGCATCCACCAGGGAACGGCCGTCGTCGGCATGTTCGGCGGCTCCGAACGCACCGACTACACTGCTATCGGCCCCAGTGTCAACATTGCTGCCCGCATCCAGGAAGCCGCCGAACCCGATACGATTCTGGTGTCTGCTGCCGTGGCCGATTACCTGGATCAGCACACGATTACCAAGTTCAGCCCGCTGGAACTCAAGGGCGTAGATGAGACTGTGCTGACCTTCGCCATTCGCATCGATCACCTAGATGAGGCGATCGCCAAGACACAAGAATAAGGCAATCCAAGCCGCCCAGCCAAAATCGCCTATCCAAAATCGCCTATCTAGAATCGCCCAGCCAAGATCTAAAATCGCCCCAGGCCTTGCTGAATTTCTCGTCCCAAAATTGCGCCTGTGATCAGGTGATAGGGAATCAGCCAGACCATCATCGGGTAGATCCAGTAAAAGAACAGCAGCACCAGCAGCGGATAAAACCCAAGAATCGACAGCGCCAGCGCAACCGCCAGGTTAATCGCGTAGAACCGCAGCGTGAAGCGGCCGAGGTGAAACGTTTGGGCAATATTGGGCTGTTTTAGCAGGTGGCGCACATAGCGATTTTGGAAATAGAACGAGATGCCGTTGACCAGGCCGGCGGCCGCCAGAAGCATGGGCACCGATTGGCGAAAGGGCACACCATTGGCAAAATCTGTGCCCCGACTCCATCTCCAGGCAATGGCGACGATCGCCAGCGCAGCAAAAAGCAGCGTCCACCACAGGTAGGAAACCCGGAAGCGCTGCAAAATTTCGAGACGGGTTTGGGCGGGGGGAGGGGGAAAGCTGCTCATTACTGGAGATTGACTGGAGATTAACTGGAGAGTATGCCAGGGGCAGGACTTTGGGCTTGCGGGCGGGGCATGGGCCAAGAGGCTATGAACGGGCTGAAGTGAGGGCGAACGAGGTTGCAGGATGTTTGGTGTCTCAAGGCGGGCGATCGCTACAATCGTAACTTTGGTTACGTTTTGAGGTTTCAGCCCCTCAATCAAAGTACAAGGAAAGTAGACGGCTGAATTCGCTTCCATGCTCGAACTCGAACGCTACATCTCAGCGTACATCTGGTTAGAGTACACACTGGAGGATTTTCCTATGAGCATTGATCATCAGGCCCGCGAACGCCTGGCCCAGCAGCGCCAGCACGCCGAACACCTGCAAGACACCATGCTAGAACGCGCCGAAGCAGAACTAGCGGCAGATGGCGGTTCCCAGATTGCCGAACAAGCGAGAGAAGCGCTGACCGAGCAGCGACTCCACGAACAGCAGCTTCAAGACAATATGTTAGAAAGAGCAGAGGAGGAAGTCGGCTCGACCTAATCCTGACGCAATTTTGAGACCCCTCATCACATGCAGATTCGGGTTCAGCCGTTTACCGTCCATAAGCGAGTGCCGCTCACCATTAGCCGGGGAACGACGGCCGAAAGCACGAACCTGTGGCTAATCTTGGAACACGATGGGATTGAAGGCTGGGGCGAAGCGTCGCCGTTTGCCGCTGGGCGATCGCCCCAGACGACCAGCACGAGCGCCGCCGCCCTAGAAGCCGCCGCGCCACATCTGGCAGACTATACGCCCTACGACCAGCAGGCGATCGCCGCTCGTCTGGAGGAACTGCACCTGCCCTCGGCCGCCCGGACTGCGCTGGATCTGGCGCTGCACGACTGGCTCGGCAAACAAGCGGGGCTGCCGCTGTGGAAGCTATGGGGATTGGAGCGCGATCGCATCGTGCCCACCTCCGTTACCATTGGCATCAACACGCCGGAGGCCGCTCAGCAGCGACTCCGGGGCTGGCTGGAGCTAACCCAGGTTCACGCGGTGAAAATCAAGCTGGGCAGTCCGGCGGGGCTGGAAGCCGACCGCGCTATGTTTTCGGCGGTGCTGCAAGACGTGCCGACGGGCGCAAAGGTGAGCGTGGATGCCAACGGGGGCTGGGATTTGCCAGGGGCGATCGCCATGAGTCACTGGCTGGCAGAGCGCGGGGTCTCCTATCTAGAGCAGCCGCTCGCACCGGGACAAGAAGCCGATTTGCCAAAGCTCTACCGCGAGTCGCCGCTGCCGCTGTTTGCCGATGAAAGCTGCTTTGACCGCACCGATATTCCCAAACTGGGCGATCGCGTCCACGGCATTAATATCAAGCTCATGAAAGCGGGCGGGCTGAGCGAAGCGCTGGCAATGATACATACGGCCCAAGCTCACGGCTTGCAACTGATGTTTGGCTGCTATTCTGACAGCACGCTGGCCAACACCGCCGCCGCCCACCTCACGCCCTTTGCGACCCACGTCGATCTCGATAGCCACCTGAACCTGCTGGATGACCCGTTTCTCGGTGCAGAGATGCAGGAAGGACGGCTGATACCGGGCGATCGCCCTGGGCTGGGCGTGGTTCGTACTAACTAAACAGGTTAAGGATCAACAGGCTGAATACTCCATCCATCCAGCAGTCGGCTAATGGCACGGGCGATCGCCTCACAACCGACTCAGATATTTGAAGCGCTCATTTTCTACACACTTTCTCAGAGCTTGTAGAAGCTTGAGTCTAGCAGAAGCCTCTAAATACTGCTCTTTGGAAGAGAGGTCACCCAAAACGCGAACTAAATCATCGCTTTCTCGAACAATCTCATCTCTCAAAAAATTACTCAACTTTCTACGAGTTTCACCTTCTAGATCAACGACCAGGACGGTGACTTCCTCTCCGTCCCCTCGCATGGTTCTATCTTCAGATTTGCCGATTTTAGAGAATTCTGACTGGGCTAGCCATTGATAAAAATTCTGAGGAACTTCCACGACCTCAGCAATTTCATGGGCCTGTGAATAGAATGAGATGTCCAGCATCAGTCTTCCTCCGATGATTCGGACTCCAACGGTTCAGAATTGCTAAAAACTGTATCTGGAATGTTTTCCGCATAGGCAATGTCGTACTGATCAAACAGCGCTTTGGTGGGCTTGGTAATCAACCCTGTTGTTAATACTGCCGAGATATTTCCCTTATTCACAATCTTCCGCGCCAGCGCTGAGTCAATTTGCCTTCGGGTTTTGATTTCAATGTAAGGCATCTACAAGTTTTACGCTGAACTAGCTCAAAGCGAGTTCCATTTAGCATTCATCTGTCGGACGATGGCTTTGACCTTTGATTCATCTTCAGCATGATAGTAGAGAATATCTCCATGCGGATCGTTGCCTGTTGTGCGATCGCAGGAAATGCCCTCTGCTCTCAACTGTCCGATGACCCACATGATCAAATCTCGGTGAGCCTCCAGGTGAGCAATCATTCGATCTTCATCCGTTTGCCAATCTTCCCGCGCCATCGCCAAGATTCTGCTAGGTTCAGGGATCAAGGCTGCACTTCGATGATGCCGCCGCCCAAGACGCGATCGCCCCTGGCCGCGTCTTGCCCGTCGCCGTCATACCACACGGCCGCTTGCCCTGGGGTAATGCCAAACTGCGGCTCGTCGAAGGTGATTTTCAGGCGACTTGCGTCGTCGTTGAGCGGGACGAGCGTGGCAGGGACGGGCGTGGCGCGATAGCGGGGCTGCACAAAGGCGCGAATCGGGCCGCTGGGCGCGGCAATCGACACCCAGTTCACCCGCTGCACGGTGCATTCTGGCTGATGAACACTAGCGCGATCGCCCACAATCACCCGATTCCGCCCTACGTCAATGCCCACGACGTACAGCGGTTCCGCTGCCGCAACCCCGATGCCCCGGCGCTGACCGATGGTGTAGTGGTGAATGCCGTCGTGTTGACCCAGCACACGACCCGACTGATCGACAATATCGCCCGGTTTAGGAGCCAGGTATTTGTCTAAAAAGTCGCGCATGGAGCCGTGCGCCTCAATCAGGCACAAGTCCTGGCTTTCTGGTTTTTCGGCGGTGTGCAGGTTAAACTCAGCAGCCACCCGGCGCGTTTCGGTCTTGGTCTGGTCGCCCAGGGGAAAGTGGACGTGGGCCAGCACGTCTTGCGGCAGGTCATAGAGAAAGTAGGACTGGTCTTTGCTCAGGTCTGCGGCGCGGCGTAGCTCATAGCGCCCAGTTTCGGGGTTGTGGCGAATGCGGGCATAGTGGCCTGTGGCGATCGCGTCGATGCCCAGTTCCTCTTTTGCATAGCGCAGCATCGGGCCAAACTTCACCGCCCGGTTGCACTGCGAACAGGGCAGGGGCGTAATACCCGCGCCATAGCCTTCCACCAGATAATCCACAATATTTTCCTGAAACAGATCCCGGCTATCGACAATGTGATGCGGGATTTCCAGTTCCTCACACAGCCGCGCCGCGTCCACCATGCCCTCCGAGCAGCACTGACCTTTGCCCTTCATTAGCCACAGTGTCACGCCCACCACCTCATAGCCTTGGTGGTGCAAGATGGCAGCAGCGGTGGAACTGTCTACGCCGCCGGAGAGGCCGACAACAATTTTGGTCATGCTTGGATATGCGGGTGAGAAGGGCGTAAAAAATATCGGGCTTGACAGCCTTTAAATTCTAGTCCAAAACGCTAGGTGGCTGGTTTGAAGCGAAACGGTGCGATTGGGGCGATCGCCCATCTTGCAACGCCCAAGCAATCCTAAACGCCACGCGATCCGCAAACGCACCAAGCGATAATAAAGATCTCGCGAGATCTTGCCCAATCTTGCTAACTTGCTTGCCAACTTGCTGCACCCCGCTGTCCCATGCCACAAACCCATTCCGAACCCTCCGCACTACCCACTGACCCGCCCTCGGCGACATCTGCAACGAGCGATCGCCCCCAGCCGCCGCTCTTGGGGCAATCCCTCGACCAGTTGACCGCGTGGGTGCAGCAGCAGGGCCAGCCGGCCTATCGCGGCAAGCAGCTTTATCAATGGCTCTATCAGCGGGGAGCGCGATCGCTCTCGGAGGTGACCGTGTTTCCCAAGGCGTGGCGGGCCGAGGTGGCAGACTATCCCATCGGGCGATCGCACGTCCACTATCGCGCCACGGCTCCAGACGGCACGGTGAAGTTTCTCCTGCGCCTGGGCGATGGGCACATCATTGAAACCGTCGGGATGCCGACCTATGCCAGCCCGCTTGATCCCCCTAAATCCCCGCGCTTGCACGCCGCTTCGCTAGAAACAAGGGGGACTTCCGAGCCTCAACACCTCAGATCCCCGGCTCCCCTCTCGCGGCTGACGGTCTGCGTCTCCTCCCAGGTGGGCTGTCCCATGGCCTGCGACTTTTGCGCCACGGGCAAGGGCGGCTTTTTGCGAAATCTGGCGGCGCACGAAATCATCGACCAGGTGCTGACGGTGCAGGAAGACTTTGGGCAGCGGGTCAGCAATATCGTGTTTATGGGCATGGGCGAGCCGCTGCTGAATACGGACAATGTGCTGGCGGCCGTGCGATCGCTCAATACCGACGTAGGCATTAGCCAGCGCACCATGACCGTTTCCACCGTGGGCATTCCCGGCCACATCCGCCGTCTGGCGCAACACAAACTGCAAGTGACGCTGGCCGTCAGCCTACACGCCTCCAACCAGGCGACGCGAGAAGCCCTGATTCCCAGCGCTAGGCACTATCCCCTAGAAGCGCTGCTCGACGAATGCCGCGACTATGTGCAGGAAACCGGGCGGCGCGTCACGTTTGAGTACATCCTGCTGGCAGGGATGAACGACGAACCTGAACACGCAGAAGAATTGGCGCACCACCTGCGCGGCTTCCAGAGCCACGTCAATCTGATTCCCTACAACCCCATCAGCGAAGTCGATTATCAGCGCCCCGACGAGCGGCGGATTAAAGCATTCGTGCGATCGCTCCAGGATCATCACATCGCCGTCAGCGTCCGCTATTCTCGCGGGCTAGAGGCGGATGCGGCCTGCGGGCAGTTGCGGGCCAGGAGGGGGTAGGGGAAGAGGAAAGAAAGAAGAGGGAAGAACGAAGAACGAAGAGAGAAGAGGTTTCGTTCTTCGTTCTTCATTCTTTCGTTTTTCCCTCAACCTCCCCACACCTTGCTCAACACCGTCTTCGGGTCAATATCAGCCATGTTGCCTGTGGGAGATTTGATGCCTGCGAAGCGATCGCTCTTGGGCAGCAGCTTTTCGGGATCGGTGGGGCCAAACAGGGCGAGGGTGAAGACCTTCAGCGCCACGGCTAGGTGCATGGGGGCGCTGTCGGTGCAGAGCATCAGGTTTGCCCCGGCAATCATGGCGGCTAGTTTGCCAATGTCCGGCGGCGAGGTGATTTTGATGCCGGGGGCTGCCTGAGCCAACGTCGCCACAAACGCCTCGTCTTCGGGACCCTGCACCACCACGATCGGCAGGTCGGGCTGCTTGGTCTGAAAGTCTTGAATAATCGCCTGCCAGTTTTCGACGGGATAGATCTTGTCGATACCCTTAGCTTTGGCAAGCTGGCTAGAGCCGCCGTGGATCAGCACATAGCCGCCGCTGCCCAGTCCCAGCCGCGCCCGCTCGGCCTCGGCCCAGTCCAGGTCTTTTTTGGGAATGCTGATGGACGGATCGGGGCAGGGCGTGTCGATGCCTAGCCCCTTCAGCAGATCGTGGTACATCGCAGCCGCATACTGGTCGGTGTTAAGCGGCACTGCATCGGTGAGAAACAGACCGCTCGAACCGCTCTGATAGCCAATGCGCTTGGGTGTACCCGTCAGCCACAGCAGCAGCCCCACGCCCCAGCGCTGCCCCAAGGAAAGGGCTACGTCGTAGGAGCGATCGCGCAATACGCCCAGCAGGTTTGCCCAATCCGCTGGGCTGTTGTTGTCTTTGAAGTCAAACGACAGCACATCGCTGACTGACTTGCTGACCCGGTAGGCGCTTGTTGCCCTGGGTTCCACCACCACATCAATCTCCGCATTGGGATAGGCTTGCTTCAGGTCGTCCAGGGTGGGGAAGAACAGGATCTGGTCGCCAATTCCCCCCGGAACAAGGGCCACAACTCTCATACCACTTGGTTACTCATACATCTCCCCCAAAAGCTTACAGCAAGACGGCAAGGGGCGATCGTATCCAGAGCATCGGAGTCACACTAGAGTTTGAGCAAACCCAGACACGCGCCGCGTCTTCTAGAATGGAGCGGAATTTGCAAGCGCACCCGCCTCGATCACTGTAGTTCTTCATGTCGCATATGTCGCATTAGTTCTCCTAATGTGGCGCTTGATGTAGCGTTCCGAATGAAACTACCAGAAGCCCCCAGAAGCTCGACTCGGCAATCTAAAATCGCACAAAATCGCAAATTCAAAATCGCAAATCCAAAATTTATGATTGACCTCTACTATTGGCCGACCCCAAACGGACACAAAATCACTATCTTTTTGGAAGAAGCAGCGCTGGACTATCGCATTGTGCCCGTCAATATCGGCGCGGGGGATCAGTTCAAGCCCGATTTTTTGAAAATTGCGCCCAATAATCGGATGCCTGCCATTATCGACCCAACTCCGGCCGATGGCGGCGAGCCGATTTCGGTGTTTGAATCGGGGGCGATTTTGCTGTATCTGGCGGAAAAGACAGGGCTATTTCTGCCGAACACCCTGCGAGGGCGCAAGACCGTCACCGAGTGGCTATTTTGGCAGATGGGCGGGCTGGGGCCGATGGCGGGGCAAAACCATCACTTTTCGCAGTACGCGCCAGAAAAAATTCCCTATGCGATCGCCCGCTACGTCAACGAAACCAATCGGCTCTACGGCGTACTCGATCGACAGCTCCAGGGGCGCGAATACATCGCGGGGGACTATTCCATCGCAGATATGGCGTGCTACCCCTGGATCGTGCCCTACGAGCGGCAGCAGCAAAACCTGGAGGACTTTCCCCACCTGAAGCGCTGGTTTGAAACCATGCGCGATCGCCCTGCCGTGATCCGCGCCTACGAACGGGGGCAGCCCTTTAGCAACATGCCCACCGTCAACGACGAAAGCCGCAAAATTCTCTTTGGGCAAACCGCCGCCTCGCTCCAGCCGCCCACCGAATAAACCCCCCCCCCCCACCACCTCGTTCGGCGAGGCTCACGAGCCGCCAGCCCCCCAACACCCTTGCATCTCCAGCCAACTAGAGAGTTTACAATAGAGCTACGGATTTTGCGGAGTCGAGTATGCTAACGCAAGAAAAATCGATGCGGATTGGTGAAGTCGCCAAAGCAAGTGGGCTGCCCATCAAGACCATTCGCTATTATGACGAGCTGGGTCTGCTGAAAACTTCTGGCAGAACGAAGAGTAACTATCGCCTGTTTGGCCCAGAGGTGTTGGGGCGGCTGCGGTTTATCAAACGCGCCCAAAGCCTGGGGTTGAGCCTGGTAGAAATCAAAGAGTTTCTGACAGTGCATGACCAGGGTAACTTACCCTGTAGCCAGATCCGCACCAAGCTCGAAGATAAGTTAAACGAAATCGAGCAGCAGATTCAGCAGCTCCAAATCCTCAAGCAGGAATTGGGCGGGCTGCTGTCGGGCTGGCAGGCGATGCCGACAGCTTCTGCCGAAACAATCTGCCCTATCATCGAGCAGAGTCAGGTCAGGAAAACACACCACTCATGAAAAACTGGCATCCTCAATGGGCAAACCGGGGAACAGGTGTTTCTACAGTAGGGCTGGCTTTGTACTTTTGTCTTGTTGCATTGCCTGCCCAGTTGCAAGCGCCAACCACGACAACCGCATCTTGCTTGCGCCGAGTCATTGACGCGGGTAACTGATGCGGATGATTGACGCGGGCGATCGCATCTACTACAATCGTCCATCAAGCTGTAATGATTCCCAAGTCAGCGCAGCCTAACTTTCTCCCCGAAATTTTGGTCGTTTGGTCATTTACGGCGCTGGTAGATGTTTGCACCATCTACCAACACCTGACCCCTCGACAGCTACAGCCTGTCTCAGGGCTGCGTCCATTTTAGGCCGCCCTGTCTCCAGCGCTTCACGTCTATGGGCGGCCAACTTTTCGGGGTTTCCCTACCTCGTTTCCACAGGAGGAAACCCCAAATGTTCCCAATTCAATATGTCTGGTCGTCCCCATTCTCGGAGGCGACCCAGTTTTCGCTGCCGCCGCTCACCTGCGAGCTGCCGCGCCATCGCCGCCTGCGCCACTACATCGTCGGCCAGCCCGAAGATGCCCAAATGGCGATCGATCGTCTGCATTTGTTGCACTACGCCGAGCGCTTTGAGTGGACTCGCCCGCTGCAACTCCCGCAACACGGCATCGTCATCAACCTCCACCAATCCGGCGAGGTGCTGCGCTATCTGCATCGCGACGTGCGCCTCGATGCCGCTGGCAATGAGTAAGAATCAGTGAGCTAACACAGCAGAACTCCGACTTATCCCAAAAGTCGGAGTTCTGGAGGGCGATCGCTCTTGAGTTTTGGATTTTGGAGGGGCGATCGCTCAATCCAAAACCCAAAATCCTCAATCTAAAATTCAAGGGCGATCGCCCCTAGAGCGCTTTGCTCACTCATCCATCCAGCGGACTCCGCACTCCTCGCCCACCCCGATTTAGCACATGGGTATAAATCATCGTCGTTTTCACATCTTTGTGACCCAACAATTCTTGCACAGTACGGATATCGTAGCCATTTTGTAGCAAATGCGTCGCAAAACTATGGCGAAACGTATGACAACTGACTCGTTTTTGAATTCCAGCGACTCTTACTCCCTGCTTCACTGCTTTTTGAACACCACTTTCATGCAAATGGTGCCGACGCACTACACCATCTTCTCGACCAAGCGCCCGCGAAAAAGCCGGAAACACATACTGCCAGACCCACTCCCGTTCTGCATTGGGATACTTCCTTTGCAACGCATAGGGCAAGCGCACCAACCCATAGCCTTGCTCCAAGTCTTGTCGATAAATCCGCTTGACCCACTGAAGATGCTGCTGAAGAGGATCAACGAGGCTATCGGGTAGCATCGTCACGCGACTTTCTCGCCCTTTTGTATCTCTTAACACAATCTGACGCTGGGCAAAATCAAGATCTTTGACCCGAAGCTGCAAGCCTTCACTGAGGCGTAGCCCACTCCCGTAAAGTACTTTTACAACCAGTTGATAAACACCAGGAATGTTTTGCAAAATTGCCTGCACTTCTTCTTGGGTGAGGACAGTCGGCAAATAGCGTTTTGGAACTGCTCGTTCTGCGTCCAAGTTCCAGTTTGTGTCGCGCTGATAGACCTCGCGATACAAAAACAGCAATGCGCTAAATGCCTGATTCTGCGTAGAAGGCGCGACCTGTTGATGCACTGCCAGGTGCGTGAGAAAAGCTTCGACTTCTGATGCACCCATCTCTCTTGGAGACTTCATGCCGTGAAAAGCGACAAACTGCCTGACCCAGTAAATGTAGCTCTTTTCGGTCTTGTAGGAATAATGCCTGCGGCGAAGCACGCTGCGAATCTGGTCAAACAACTTAGGCTGAGAGGACATCTCTGATAGTACATATAGACCCTGATGTATCAAAAAATACGACACCTCTTTGAAAATCCGATTCTGAAAATATACGGAAAATGTCGGTCTAATTACCCTGGGGCAGATATTATACG
>NZ_DVEA01000138.1:0-2809 GCF_015295965.1 Thermoleptolyngbya sp. M55_K2018_002 | reverse complement strand
TCCATGACGGTTCGCGCTTTTTCCAGCTTGTCGCGGCGGGCGATCGCCACTGGGTCGTATCCATCGTGCAAAATCGCCACCTGCGGCAAATCCACAATGCCCCAGCCCGGTTCCTGCTGCCGCAGCGCCGCCACCGCGTCATCGATCGTGGCGTGATAGGGCCGCGCAAAGGTGAGTGCTGGATGCCGCCGAAACAGCCGCGACACCAGCGAATAGGGCGATTGCACCGCGCCCACCTCCTGCCGCAGCAGGTTGATCACCAGCGTTTGGTCATGCTGCATCGCCTGCTGCATCCTCGGTACGCAATCCGCCACCAGCGTCTCATCGGCATCCAGCACCAGCACCCAGTCGCCTGTGGCGTGGCGCAGCGACTCGTTGCGGGCGATCGCAAAATCGTTTTGCCAGGGCATCGAAAAAACCTTCGCGCCAAAGGATTGGGCGATCGCCACCGTATCATCCACCGACCCAGTATCGACCACGATTAGCTCGTCGGCCACGGTCGCCACGCTCTGCAAACAGCGCCCCAACCGCTCCGCCTCATCGCGCACAATCATGCAAAGGCTTAGCTTTGGTTTCACCGATTTTTCCCCTTTGCACCAACGCCTAAAGGAATGCCTAGAAAGAATGTCTGCAAAGAATGTCCGCAAAGAATGTCTGCAAAGAATGTCCGCAAAGAATGTCCGCAGAAGGCTTGCTCAAGCCCGTCAATCGGTCGTTGACCGCG
Source organism: Thermoleptolyngbya sp. M55_K2018_002 (assembly GCF_015295965.1). Taxonomy (NCBI): domain Bacteria; kingdom Bacillati; phylum Cyanobacteriota; class Cyanophyceae; order Oculatellales; family Oculatellaceae; genus Thermoleptolyngbya; species Thermoleptolyngbya sp. M55_K2018_002. The sequence continues at coordinate 2,085 of NZ_DVEA01000138.1, read as the reverse complement.
ACACCTCTCGATCCTAACTTAGGGCAGCCGTGCCATCGATGACGTTGGGGACGGATCTCCGCACGGTTTTGCATAGTACAAAAGTACGATAAGATATCAAAGCTGATTTAATAATGCTGACCAAAATATTGACCAACAGGCTTGCCGAAAAGTAAAACCCTGCTCTTGCCCGATCTGGCTAAAACCACGGGATGTGCAACTTTAGCCGATCCCCCTCCCGGATCTCTGAGTGCTTAACATTACAGGCGATACCTTTTCAAATAGCCTCTTAGAAAATTATGGGGAATAAATTATGGGGAATAATAGTGGGGAATGGGTATTGCCGCCAAGTTGCCGCCAAGTTGCCACCAAATCAATATCGAATTTTCTGCAAATCGCTCACCGTCTCCATTCTTGCGGAATCAGGAACCCGCTGTTGCGGCTTACAGTCCTGTCATAAAACCTCTCTAAGAGAGTAAGACATTCTGGTTCATTAGAGACTACTCGTAGAGAGACTGCCCGTAAAGCTCATCAACAGCGCAAACCCTTGAGTGAACCAGGGTGGTCTTGTAGCACGGCGATCGCCCCGTATTCAGCATCGCCAGCGGCTTGGTTCGCAAAACGCATCTGCCTTGCATGGTTCGGTCTGGTCCCTCACGTTGCTTCGGAAGCGATTCATGAATATTCCATTTCCTCTCAGTTTGGCGGCACTTAGCCTGGTGGCGCTTGGGGTCACACAGGCCCTTGGCTCCCAGGGCCATACCCCCTCCGTAGAACCGGGCATCCACCTGCTCAGCAGCACTGCCACCGTCGCCTCAGGCAGAAGCGGAATGCTGAGTGCCCGCGATCCGCAGGCGTTGATTAACATCCGCGTCAGCCCCGGTGTGCAATCCAGACTCGTGTTTACGGGAACTCCCAACACGCCCGTCATGATTCTTCAGGAAGCCCCCGGCGGAGATGGGTTTACCTGGTATCAGGTGCGGCTGGGCAACGGCGTAGAGGGCTGGGTGCGGGGCGACTTGGTGCGCGTGACGGCGAGTTCTGGGGCGATCGCCTCCTCGCCTACTGCACCGCAACCCCCCGCCCAGCCAGCCGCAGGCTTCCAAAATGCCGCGGACGATGCACCAATCTACGACCCGTCCTCTGGGGCGCTGATGCGTCCTGGAACCCGCCCAGAAGTGAGTGCGCCCAATCGCGGCGATTTGCCCAGCCCCACGTCTAATCTGCCTGTATATAATCCGTCCGTCCAACCCGTGCCGCCTGCCAGCGTGCCAACCAATGGGCAGACCAATCTCCCGCGCTATTCGCGTGAAGTCGTGGTCGATCAGCAGGGACAGCGTGACACCACCCAGGGAATGGCGAACCCTGCGGTGAACCAGCCCCTGCCCAGCCCCAATCCTCCCGATTCGCCAGGGCTGGTGGATCGCATCGTGGATGGGATTAGTGCCATTGGCGATCGCGTGGGTGCGATTCTAAACCCCGGGCCAGCCCCGCTCGCAATCACGCAAGCAGACATTGATTACTTCACGGAAGTCGCGCTTGGCTCGGAATGGGGAAATAATGCGCCGCTAATTCGGAGATGGAATACAAACTTGAGAATTCGCGTCACGGGAACACGCACTGCTGAGGATGACGCGACGATTCGCCAGGTGATGCAAGAATTAAACGACCTACTCCACGGCAGCGGCGTGCAGCTAGTCCGCGACGATCGCAACCCGAATGTCGAGATTATTTACGCACCAGAAAGCCAGTTCCGCCAGCTAGAACCCAACTATGTGCCAGGGAATCTGGGCTTTTTCTGGGTGCGCTGGAATAGTAGCGTCATCAACTATGCCCGCATTTTGATTACCAATACAAACCGCGTCACGCAGCGAGAACGGAGCCACTTGCTGCGGGAAGAACTGACTCAGGTCTTGGGCTTGATGCGCGACTCCAATCGCTATCCCAACAGCATTTTCTACCAGGGCTGGACGGATGTGACCGAGTATGCCGAAATCGATCGCACGCTGATTCGGATGCTTTACCATCCCCAACTTCGACCCGGTATGACGCAATCGCAGGCCGTTGCCGCCCTGCAAACCCTAGTTGATCCACGCGCCGCCAGAA
>NZ_DVEA01000068.1:0-15883 GCF_015295965.1 Thermoleptolyngbya sp. M55_K2018_002 | reverse complement strand
GGTCTGCGCCGCTGCCAGCCCGCCACCCAGCCACAGGCCCAGCGTCAGCGCTCCCCCCGCAATTAGGGTTCTGCAAAATCGGGGGCGATCGCCCCACTGCCTTTCTACTATCAATCGTTCCATCACCGTCAAACTCAACTCCAAACCAAGCGCTGGCCCATCCATTTATAACGTTCAATCGAACCATTCAGTTCCACTGTTCCGGCCCGCGCCCAACCCCAACCTCCCACCCCCTGAAACCTAACCCCCAACCTTGGGCATAATGGAGGGTGCTGATGCAGAGAGCTATGGCATGACTTCAGAGCCGTTTTTGACCATCGACGACCAGCCAATTACCGTATCCCAGGTCTTTCGCTACTTGCAGGCAGGGGGCAAGCTCGACGGATTCATCGGCGAAATCGTCCGGCAATACGTCATCGAGCGATCGCTCACTGAGGAACCCGACCTCCAGCCTAGTCCGGCGGTGCTGGAACAAGCCGTCGTCGATTTTCGGCTCAGCAACAAACTGACGGATGCCCAAGTCTTCCAGCAGTGGCTTAGCACCAACGGGCTGACCTACGAAGCCTTTCATGAGCGCATTGCCATTGGCTTCCGCATGGACAAGCTGCGGCAAAACGTGACGGAGCCGAAGCTCCAGGAATATTTCATCGAGCGCAAGATGTTCCTGGATCGAGTGGTGCTGTCGCGCATTATTGTAGACAGCAAAGATTTGGCAGAGGAACTGCGCCTGCAACTCTCTGAGGGAGCCAGCTTCGAGCAACTGGCGCGGGAGCATTCGCTGCTAGAAGACCGCGTGATGAACGGCATGATGGGCCCCGTCAGTCGCGGCAGTATGCCCGATATCCTGCGGGCGGCGATCGATCTGGCAAAACCGGGGCAGATCGTCGGCCCCATCGAGCTAGAAGGGCGCTGGGCCCTGTTTCGCGTCGAAGAACTGCTGCCCGCCGTGCTGGAAAACCCCCAGGTGCGTCAAACCCTGCAAAATGAGCTATTTGACCAGTGGCTTGCCGAAAAAATTCAAACCTTGCCGATTAAAATCAATATTGGAGAATAATGCCCCAAGACCCCCTTGCCAGCATTCCCTGGGATGCCCCTCCCCTCTGCTGGCTCAACGCAGATCAGCAAATTTCGGTCAAAAATCAGGCCGTTGTTCGCTCCTATAAGCTGGGCGAGGTGATCTGGTCGGCCGATGCGCCAGGGGAGCAATATCTGCTGCTGACGGGCAACGTGCGGCTGGTGCCGGAGGAGGGCAAGCCGACGCTGCTAAAGCCGGGGGACTGGTTTGGTGATTTTCCCAGCCTGACGGGCCCCTGGAAGGCGCGGGCGGCGGGCAAAGAGGTGCAGGTGCTGGCGTGGAACAGCGACCTGTGGGATGAGGTGTCGGCGCGGGTTCCCGAAGTGCGCCAGTTTTGGCTGGAGGGGCGATCGCGCTATCAGCCCGACTATTCCGACGCGCCCAAACCCGTGGCAGGGTTTCCCTTTGTGGGCGGCGTGAATTCGGCAGCGGCCTGCTTGACGATGGTGGCTCAGGTGCTAAATGCGCCGACGCAGATCGACTGGGTGCAGCGGCAGTTGCGCGGCCAGTTGCCCAAAGACTTGATTAACGCAGCCGAAAAGCTGGGGCTGCAAATGAAGCGCCTGCTGCTGACCGACTGGCGCGACCTGCAAACCGTCAGCTATCCGGCGCTGATGCTGTGGCATCGGGAGCATTGGGTGGTGGCCTACGGCGTGAAGGGCGATCGCCTGCTGATTGCCGACCCGCTCGATGGCGATCGCACCTGCAAAAGCGTCCCCAAGCCCGTCGTCCAATCGGCCTGGGACGGGCAACTGTGGACGGTAGAACCCGTTCAAAAGCAGGACAAATTTAGCCTCAAGTGGTTTTTGCCTGCGGTCTGGAAATATCGCGTGCTGTTGGGGGAGGTGCTGTTTGCCTCGCTAACGTTGCAACTGCTAGGTCTAGGGACACCCGTGATTACGCAAGTAATCATCGACAAGGTGATGGTGCAGGAAAGCATCCCCACGCTAGACGTGATGGGCATTGCGCTGCTGATCATCGCAGTATTCGAGGCGGTGCTGGGCATTTTGCGGATGTTTATCTTTACCCACACGACCAATCGGCTCGATATGGCGCTGTCGGCGCAGCTTTTCCGGCACTTGCTGCGGCTGCCGTTATCTTATTTTGAGGCGCGGCGCGTGGGCGATACGGTGGCCCGCGTTCAGGAACTAGAAGAAATCCGCCAGTTCCTCACCAGCACCGCGCTGACAGTGATTCTGGACAGTATCTTCTCCGTGGTTTATCTGGGCATGATGGCCTATTACAGCATTACGCTGACGGGCATCGCCCTGGCGGTGATTCCCCTGTTCGCCATCCTGACGCTGATCAGCACGCCAATCCTCCGCAACTGGCTGAACGAAACCTTCAACCGCAGCGCCGATAGCCAGTCTTACCTAGTGGAAACGATGACGGGGATTCATTCCGTCAAGGCCCATGCGGCAGAACAAACGACGCGCGATCGCTGGGAAGGTTTGTATGCCCGATTTGTCCGCACGGGCTTTCGCGCCACCACCACGGCAAACATCAGCAACCACCTGGGCGATTTTCTCACCAGCCTGTCGGCCCTGCTCATCCTCTGGTTTGGTGCGCGACTGGTGATTAACCAGGATCTCACCATTGGTCAATTGGTGGCATTTCAAATGCTGTCGGGGCGCGTCACGGGGCCACTGCTGCGACTGATCCAGCTTTGGCAAAACTTGCAGGAAGTGCTGCTGGCGGTCGATCGCATCGGCGACATCCTCAACGTTGCGCCCGAAGCAGAACCCGGCACGGGGTTGACCCTGCCCAACCTGCGCGGCGAAGTCGTGTTTGAAAACGTCTTTTTCCGCTATCAGCCCGACCAGGAGGCGATTCTCAAGGGCATTTCGTTTCGGGCTGAGCCGGGGCAGTTTGTGGGCATCGTGGGACGCAGCGGCTCCGGCAAGAGTACCTTATCTAAGCTGATTCAGCGGCTCTATCCAGCGGAGGCGGGACGGATTCTGGTAGACGGCTTCGATATCAAGAGCGCTGACCTGTCTTCGTTGCGTCCGCAAATCGCCGTGGTGCTACAAGAGGATTTCCTATTCAACGGCTCTGTGCTGGAAAATATTACCCTGGGTAATCCCAATGTGACGGCAGAGCAGGTAATCGAAGCTGCACGGATGGCAGTGGCCCACGACTTTATCTGCGACTTGCCCCACGGCTATGAAACCAGCGTCGGCGAACGCGGCACAGCCCTCTCTGGTGGACAGCGGCAGCGCATTACCCTGGCGCGAATGTTCCTTTCGGATGCGCCCGTGCTGATTTTGGACGAGGCCACCAGCCACCTGGATGCGGAAACCGAGCAGCAAGTCCTCGAAAATTTGAAGCAGGTGTCGAAGGGACGGACGCTGTTTCTGATTGCTCACCGCTTTGCCCCCTTGAAACGCGCCGACCTGATCTTGACGATGGAAAAAGGCGTGATTGTGGAGCGGGGCACCCATGACTCACTGTTGCAGGAAAAAGGGCTATATTATTCCCTCTATCAGCGCCAGCAAATGTCGGTCTGAGCCATCCCGCGCTCAGCTAAAGATCTCGGCAGGTGTGAGCGCAAAGGCAGGCACAACCGTCGATTGAATGGCTTCTGCCTCGCTGTAAACCTGGTCTTCGTACTGCCCATTCACCCAGAGGCACAGCGTCACCTGTCGGGTTTCGGGATCGACAATCCAATATTCTGCGATGCCGCGAGCCGCGTACTCGGTGCGTTTGTGGCGATAGTCGCGGTCACGATTGACCTGACCGGGGCTAACCACTTCCACCACCAGCGCCGGGGGCGGCATGTCGCGAGTGATTGTGGCGCGGGAAGCACCCGCCACAGCCGCCTTTGAGGCTTCGGTATGCACCAGCAGATCGGGAATCCGCGCTGTGGCCCGTCGCCCGGTCACTTCAATTTCTGTATCTTTATAGGCTAAAAGAGCGATAGGTAGGTGTTTTGCAAATGCAAACAACAGCTTGCGGGCAATATCGTTGTTTGCTTCAGATTCGGGGGGCATTTCGACCAGCGCTCCATTCACCAATTCATAACGAGTATCTGTACCGTCGTCGTGGCGCAAATAGTCCTCAAAAGTCAGGCATTGGGATTCGGTGGAGGTGGCTTGGCTCATGGATACAGCGCTCCGCTTGCACAGGATCGTTGGGGTTATTTTAACGAGATTTCTTATGCGTCGGGCAATCGCAGCACCGCATTTCCTGTACCGCCGTTTATAAAATTGCTCGCGCCTTTGATCTCCCTATCGAAATCGAAGATCGGGTAGAAATTCTGGAAGAGTAGACTGGCTGCCTTTGTCCAGCAGGGTTCCCTCCGGGGCAACGATTGCTCGTCGGGGCGATCGCCACTTAACATGGCTGGGTTAGTCGGCATTATATTGCTCAATCATGGCCAGGAGTTCTTGCTTAAAGCGATCGCGCACTGCCTCTGGCGACACAATCACACACTCAGAGCCATAGCGTCGCACCTCGCGAAAGAACCAGAACGTGTTGTGAATGCGGCGAACAACTCGTCGAATTTGCCGCTCAGGCAGCCACTCGTTGGTCAGATCCGCCCCTGTTTTTGTGCGATAGCCAAGAGCCAGCCCCCGCTTCAGATGAAGCTCAATCTCGATGTGGCTTAACTCGGGTTGCCATTGACCGTCGGCAGGAGCAATGACGGCTTCATCCGGGATTCGATCCAGCCGCAATGACCGATTGTGCCGCAGTAGTTCAATATCCTGGTTCCCCTCCGTCTCATCGCACCAGCAGTCGAGATATTGGCGATCTTCGTGACGCTCGATCTTGGCGTGGCGTACAGTAAAGTTCCACAGGCGATCGGCAGCATCTTGATAGATCAGCTTAAAGGGTCGGTGTAGCTGAATGCAGCGATCGAGGTCAGTGCGCCAGGGGGCGGTGGGCTGGTTGACCCAGCGCTCAATTTCTTGACGCAGCGGGTGGCTCAGTTCGCTTCGTTCTAGGAGCAACTGGGCTAGCTCTAGGGCTTCGTTGATCTGACCCGCGTCTTTGAGCAAATTCAGCGCTTTGTTACAGGTATCGATGCGATCGCGGCTCCAGTCGTGGTTTACCGCTAGCCGCAGCTTTCCACGGGCGATCGCCTTCAGCAGCTTCGAAACATTGGGTTTATCTCCCCAAGTCTGGTCAAACTCCAGCGCAAGCTGCTCTAGCTGAGCTTTTTCATGCTCCTCGATCGAGAGCGTAATAGAAGATCGTTTCTGAGGCATAGGCGATTTCCAAAAAATGTACGTACACTTTGTCCGTTCAAATGTTGACTCTCCCTCATTATCTCTGTAAAGATAGGCTCATTCCACAAAGCACGTACACTTTATCCGGTCAATCGATGCCCTTTCGCGCAATGCAAGCCTCATTGGCACAAGTTTTGATTTTTCAACATTTACTGTCTGAATTGGGATTCACACAGCAAATTTGGGAGTAATACAAGGGGAACTCGCATGACCATGATGGAAAAGCTGAGGCATATGCTGAGTGACGGCCAGTGGCACTCGACTTCAGAACTGGTGGAGCGAGTGGGGCATCGGTTTTCTGCTGCGCTGCATCGCGCAGTCAAGGAGCATGAATGGCAGGTGGAAAAACGGCGATCGGATTTCAGAACGTTTGAGTATCGGCTGGTTGGAAAACAATCAGGTATTAGGTAGCGCCAACTTTTGAAGAGCAAGATCTATGTACAGAAAACGCCGTCTATTCAAACAAGACTCACAGAATTTAGACGAACTATATTTCAATGTCATCCGACCCAAATTATATGAACTACATGGCGATCGCGCCCAATACGGTAGTCGCCAAGGACGAAGTTTAGCTGAACACCTCGACTCTGCCTGTCAGTTTGTTCTTACTGTAAGCAAAATCGCTCAAGTGCCTGACGATAAGCGATCGCTCATCCTTGCTGCAACAGCAGTTCACGACCTCAATAAGCTAGATCCAAGAGAGAGAAACGTGAAAACATTAGCTCGCGATCGCACTTTTCTCAAAGAACAACTCGAACAAGCTGGCGTAGCTGACTGGGTAAAAACCGATGAAGATCTAGAACTGGTGCGCCGCTTAATTGAACGACATTCCGGGCACAGTGCCAGCGATGGTATGCGGTTTCTACCCGAAGACCCCAATATTAAGCGCTGGGCGGCAATGCTCATTGGCGGAGACCTTTACGACCTGGGCATTCCTGAAGAAGAGCGCATTCGTAAGGTTGAAACTGAACTGACGGTGGCTCTACAAAAGGATACCCACTTGTTCAAAGTGGGCTTGGCAGAAGACCGAGGTTACTTAACTGCTTTACTCCTAGCAGCCTGCGAAGAGGTTTTCTATGAGCGGGGTTTAGCGACCTTATCTATTGATCCAGATGGACAGCTTTTTATTGGTGAACGTTTTCCTGAAAAAGATTTGACCGTGGCGATCGCCCAAAAATGGCACCGCAAAATCAACCAAGTTTTCAGTGGCAACGTCGAGCAACTGGTCAAAGCCACCAAAGACGGCATCAAGGTTGACCCGCAGGCTGTGCAGCAGAACCCTGATGCGGCCATTGAACAGGTCGATGCTCTGCTAGTCAAAAAATTTAGTAGCTACAGACCTGAAAAAATTGCTCAGGACGTTCAAAAGTACGGCGGCGAAGCTGGGGCAGCAGCCGTGGCCGCTGCGGCAGACCTGGGCTTGCTACCCATTGCTAGCGCTGAAGATTTTGCGATTTCAGAAGGGTTAAAAGCTGCCTATCTTAGCTACCGCGAGGCTGCCCTTAGCCCCAAGGATGCTTGGGATCGAATTGCTGAACAAGTTGAGTTGACATCTGACCAACGGGTCGCTTTAGAGCCGTTCAATGCTCAGTATGGACGATGTTTATTTGCTGCCAAAGCTGTGCCTCAAGGTCAAGCGGCGATCGCACCTTTACTCCGAGATTCCTTTCAACTGCGCCAAACCGAAGATACCTCAGTGCCCCAGGAGTTGGTGGCGGCGGCTGCTCAGTTGCTCAATTTTGCTCATCCTTCAACCTGGCAAGGCTTTGCCGAACTCACCAGCTATATCGAGGCCAATCCTCGACTGCGCTGCTCTCTGGGGCCAACCTCGACGGCTCCAGTAGAGGAGTTGATTTCCGCCAAAATGCCCCCAGAAACGAAGGTGCAGTCGTTCTCCAACCGGCTACCAGGCGGCATGAGTGCAGATCCCAAACGCCGAGGCGATACCCTGTCAGCCCTGGGCTATCAACTGCTCACTGTTGGCGCGAATTTCCCGAAGGCTAGCAAGCAGGCTCCATTGTACCTGCATTTTGCTTTACCCAAAGGCTCTAGCGTTGAGCTTCAACGCATCTGGAAGCAGTTTCTCCAGCGCACCGCCGCAACTAACGAAGACGGCACTGTCACTATTGATGAGCTACAACTCTACCGAGACAACCAACTCGTCTTCAAAGCCAACAAAGTCGTGGGGATGGCCCTACCCAAACGGCCAGAGTTCATGCATTCCACCGTCACCATCCCCGTACTCTGGGGTGAAGTGAACAACTCGCTGGCATTACTCAAGTCTCTGCGACTGGCCCTTGAGATGGCCTTAGCTCTGGATATTGGCTTTCCCTTTGTACTCAGCGCCAACCTGGAAATTGAGCCGAGTTGGGATATGTTTGGGCGGGTAGAGGGCATTCCGTCCGCTCTTCAACCTCTTTTAGGCTCAGGGCAATACCTCCGCGAGGGAAATCTCTCTACACAAGAACGTCGCCAGCAGGTTACCGCTGAAGCAGTATCAGAGCGCTTGCAATGTTTAGGTCAGCTATCCATAGCCGTAGCCAGTCTGCAAAAAAAAGATGACTGTTTATATGACTTGGCACGCTCAACGGCTCGTCCTTTAGATCTATATCACGTCCTCTTGCGCTGGCTGTTGCGAGAGCAGGATGATCCCAACTTGGAGGCAACCTGGACCCGAATTAAAGAACCTTTGACCACCCTTTTGGAGAGTCTGATGTCAGAAGAACATGATTGTGTCTCGCGCTACCTCAAGCAGGCGGCTCACATTGCAGAGGTTGGCAAACTGCGCGGTAGCTCCTTCCGTCGCACGGCCCAAGCCGAACCTTTTTCAGAGTTCATCAAGGCTATCCGCGCCCGAAAAGCTCATATGGATTGGGATACGGTTTTTGCGGCCTTGGTGCAGCAATACCACAACCGCCTGGATCGCATTCGAGAGCATGGGGTTGGAGCCACCAAGTACGAGCAAATCTCGCAATACTACGACGTGCTTAAAGATCTGTTTGTCGAGGTCTATAACTCTCGCCCCGACCGACTCTTAAGCGACAGCAAAACCCTAGAAGCTGCCTATCTCTTTTTCCTTCAGGAAGCCCGCAAAGAACTGAAGGCTCAGACTGAACAACAATCTACACAAGCTTAGGAGTAATCACCATGTCTATTGAAAAACTGCAACCTTTTCTCGCCACTAGCTACGAAAACTTTCCCAAAAGTCGCACCATTGGCGCGGTGGTGCTGCGAACCACCCAGTCGGAAACCATCTTTCGCACCGAAGGCACTGGAGAACCCATGTGCAGCGAATATGTACAGGCGGGCATAGCAGACACCGCTACTATCCCCCGCCTGGTGATGACCAAACGCAAACAGATTGCCCCAGAGCGGCGCAAAGGGCGCGAGTTTTTGCGGATGCACGAACTTCTGTATCTAGACCCCAAGGGCAACTCCATCTGCTCTCTCAACACCAACGCCCCATGCGAAATGTGTATTGACTGCTTTCTCTATGGCTTTGCCGCTGGCGGTGAAGGAGCACAAAAAAGCCGGGTGTGGACTGAAGATGCCTTTAGCGTGCTGCCCTCTACCGAACTGATTGGCGATCGCACGATCAATGCCATCTTTGAAACGGGCACCATGCGCGACGAAGAAGGTAAAGCCTCCACTGCCCTTAACACCAGCGAATACATCAAACCAGGGGTTCATTTTCTCGATATCGTCACTTTCAAAGACGTGACCGCTGACGAGCTACGCTACGCCCTTGGCAATATTTTGCTAACCTCTCGCTATGGCGCTGTTTCCAGTCGGGTTGGCCGCATGGAGAACCAAATTCTGGGTATCTTTGGCGGCATTGCCGAACTTCCGAGTTCTCTGGAACTGGTGCAGGCTACTTATGACAAGCTACCGGCCAACCAGCGAGAGCATCCCCTCAACACCAATGCTCTAGTCACCGCTGCACAAGAAGTTATATCAACCTGGACGAATAAGCGAGGTATTTCAGTGCAACTCTCCGTAACCGAGTTAAACGAGTTGATTGCTGATGTAGACCGCCATCTTTCGCCCGACGACCAAGCCAATTTCCTTAAGCGGCTTAATGAAGCTTACGAACCCATGCGTAAGATCCAGGCTGCCTCAAAGAAAAAAGGCAAAGGCAAAGAGCAGGAGGCGTAATCCATGACGCAAGTCGCGCTAGAGCCTCAAACCACCCCACCTCCCTACAAAACGGCTCAACTGATCGAGCTATGGTGCGCTGAGCCTGTCTTCTTTGCCTCCAGAGAGCTATCAGATACCTACTACACCGAAGGCACTATCGGGAACTATGCCCTAGCCTATGCCTTGGGCTGGGTGCGATCGCCCTATCGGTTGCTCGGAGAAGCCACCGGACGACCCACCTATCTCGAAGATCTCACCTCCTTGTTAGGTCAGCACTATATTCTCCCAGCCTGGCCTATAGAAAACTCAGCCTCCTTTCGCTTTGAACGATTCAACGCGCTATCGGACTCCTACTGGTATGCCATGACCAACAACCGGGTGGCTACTGCTAGAGAAGACTTGCCCCTAAAGCGTACGGGCACTAAGCCCAACACCTTTCGTCCCAGCAACTTTCCACAAACGGGGCGATTGCGAGTTATCGAGCGAGGCAACCGATTTCAAACTATTCATTTTGGCGACGGAGAACTGCCCGAATACATCCGAGTCGGCAAGTTTATGAGTAAAGTCAGAGTTGAGATTGTGAAAACAGTTAGTGTGACCGCCCTGCCTCCAGGGGAATACAACTGCCAAGCTTATCTCAACTCAGCCGATCTCCCTACTGGTTTAAGCTTATTGAGTTTTGACTTGATTTCAATTCCCCCAGCTTCGTTGCTCAAAAACCTGCAATTTAGCGGAGCAGCGTGGCAAGTGGGCGATTACACTCTCCCTGCCAACCTAGAATTTTGTGGAGGTCGAAATCATGGATAGCCTTAGAATTCAACTCGAACCCCGCAGCATCGCTACTTGTCCTAATCCAAGTCTTCCGACTGAACTGCTAAAAGCCTTTGGTCACGGTATTCTCCAACACCAGACTGAAGTCTACGAAGCAGCCAAGACCCACGATATTATTCTTGATTTGGCACCAACTGGAACCGGCAAAACAAAGGCAGGACTGAGCGTTATTCACCATAATCGCAATCGCAATGCGATTTATATCGCCCCTACCAATGCCCTCATCGAACAGCAGACCGAGGCTGCTCAAACGTTTGTTGATGTCACTGGACTCCCTCACGTCGTCGTTGCTGCCTCTGCTAAACAAGTGAGGGAATGGCCGGATGACAGGGTTGGGCCGCGTCCAGGAGAGAAGATCTATAACCTGCTAAGGGAGCCTGCCACAATTTTTCCTGAGTATGGCGGCCGGCCTCTGCTCCTAGTCACAAATCCAGATATCTTCTACTACGCAGCCTTTTTTCAATACGGTTCTAAAGATAGAAGTAATATCGCGAGTGAGTTTTACAGCAGTTTCTCAACGATTATTTTTGACGAGTTTCATCTCTACGATGCAAAGCAGCTTGTTAGCTTGCTGTTCTACCTGGTCTTGTCTCAGGTATTTAGCTATTTTGAGCATGGACGCAAAATAGTTCTTTTAACAGCAACTCCCGAACCTGCCTGTGAAGCAGCTTTAGATCTCCTGCAAAAAGAAGGAGTCAAAATTCAAAAAGTTGACGGGCAAAGTAGCAAGAGTCATCAGATACCCTCGCAAACTTCAGTCAATCTGGAAATTCGACAACAGATAGACAAGGAAAGCTTAATTGTCGAGATAACCGATGAAGTTGTAAATCGACTTCAGAAACAGCCCGATCAACACGGAGCTATCATATTAGACTCGAAAGATACGCTTAATCGTATTGCGGATCGACTAAGACAGAAAATTGGAGAACATCATTTTGGGCGAATCATTGGAAATACTCCGAAAGAACAGCGGCACTCAGCAGCCCAAAAACAAGTCATTTTGGCAACTAGCACTGTCGATGTTGGCTTTAACTTTGAGCGAGAGATTGAACCAGATCGTCAAAACTTAGACTGGCTTATTTTTTCATCGCGCGATCGCTTCTCTTTTTGGCAGCGGATTGGTCGTGTTGGGCGAGTCTTGGGTAAGCCTGTTACTCATATTCCTTCAGAGGCGATCGCCTATTTGCCAGAAAAAGCTTGGGAACAGGGTATTGCAGATCTACCTGTTGATGCTGGCCGCACTGGTTTACAACAAAAGCTTGAGGCTTTGGATTGTCTGAAGCGACCATTTCTGGACATTTACTGGCGTTCAGAAGCTTTCTTAGAAATAGCCAGACCGCTCCTTGAACTAGAGACACAGCTAGAGGGACTGCCTCAGGCAAGTCTAGTTACTGACTTGTACAGAGTTCTGCAAACCGTTCTTCAAGGCAAGCGAGACTGGGATTTCTACAAAAAACGAATGCGACTGTTACAGGGGGCAGAAAATCTTGCAAAAGTGCCGCCCGAAAAAATTCAAAAAGACTGGAAATATATTAAAGGTGGCCAAAGTTGTTTAATGAGCTTCCTTAGAACCTGCTGCCCAGAAGACTATGAAGATATTCTGACAGGTCGTGCTTCCATTGCTTCAGTAGAATCCCTCCTAAAAGAAAACCTTGATCTAGCGGAAGACCTTCGTAATTACGCTAAGATTCTCCACGTTAGCTATAGTCCATTATTTCGATTCAGGGATAGCTTTTTTGAAAGCCTGAAGATTCAAGACCCCCACAAGCTTCTACTGGATGAAGCTGGGGAAGCCATCATTGATCCTATACATCTTCTCAGATTTTATGAATTTGAATCAGATGAAGAAAAAATTATTGCTTTAAGTAGAGCGGAGCAACCTTATTCCCTTGCATTCTCCCTATACGTCGATAGCCTAGAAGAGTTTGAAAATAACTGTCTTTGCAGATTATTTGCCTTTGAAAACTGCTCCATCAAGCGCATGATTGGCGACTCAACTCGTCCTACAGCCTTAATTAAAGAAATCGAGAAACAGCTAATTCCAGGTGTTGTTGTCAAAGAACATAATAAAAATCGATGGGCAATTGTCAAATTGCGAAAGCAAGGACTAGAGTGCTACCCCATTCATGTTTCTGGCTGCGATAGCCCAACTCCCAAGGAATATCTATTTTTCCCTAGTCTTTCTGGCATTCTCGCGATCGCCACTGCTGGAGTTAACTTGCAAAGTCCTGACAACGAAGAATTCTGGGTTGCTTAAGCCATGCCGCACAGTCTCATCCTCAACCTCCAACCCCGATCGCCCATTCAACCGGGCTACCTAACCGGGAAGCATCTCCATGCGCTATTTCTGACGCTGGTGAGTTCTGTGGATCGCGAGTTGGGCGATCGCCTCCATAGCCAGACCACCAACAAAGCCTTTGCGCTCAGCCCGCTGCAACGGGGCGATTCTCCTTCGGAGCGGCAACGCCAACGCCCCCGCACAGAACATCTTCTCCAGTGGCAGCATTCTTACCCCATTTCGGCGGGGATGCCCTGCTGGTGGCGCATTTCGCTGCTGGATGATCAGCTCTTTGGCAACCTGTCTCGGCTGTGGCTGAACCTCAACCCGCAGCATTCCTGGCATCTGGGGGCGGCTGATTTATATATCACCAGCATCCTGGGAACACCGCAATCGACCCAGCCTTGGGCAGGCTTTGCGCCCTATCAACAGCTCTACGAGACAGCATCGCCAGAGGAGCCGCAGATTCACCTCCGCTTTTTCACACCGACTGCGTTTCGCCAAGGGACGTTTGATTCTGCCCTGCCCAGCCGAGAAAATGTCTTTGGCAGTTTGCTGAGGCGATGGAATGAATACAGCAACATTCCGTTTCCAGAGTCAATCGTCGAGCATTTATTTCCCAGTTATTTTGACATTCGCACGGAGTTGGTGAAAGATGCGCGGAGCAAATTCATCGGCTGTGTGGGCGACCTGTCGTTTCGCATTATGGGAGCGGCAAACGCAGAAACAATTCGACAACTCAACACGCTGGCAGACTTTGCGCTGTATGCCGGAGTGGGGCGCAAGACACCCATGGGAATGGGCATGACCCGGCGACTTGCCTAGCCACCAAAATTTTCTTATCTCGTTAATTTATCCATCTACCTAAAACCGATATGGACGTGATCACCCTTTCTGTGATGATCGCTGGCTTTGTGCTGGCTTGCCTGAAGGAATCTCCGCCACCGCCCAAGTCTACGGAGCAGCAGCTTGGGGAAGCGCTGGGCAAATACCTGGAAAAGGGTGTGACGATCAATGTCAACTTTAATGCTCAAAAGAAAAAGTCATGAATCTTGAAGACGTGCCGATTGCGGCGCTCAATCAGTATGCCTATTGCCCGCACCGCTGCTGGCGGATGTTTTGCGCGGGAGAATTTGTGGACAATCACTACACGCTGGAGGGGACGGGGCTGCACGATCGCGTCCATTCCCTGGGGGCGGGGCATCGCGAAGAGACGTGGCAAGTGCGGGCGATTTGGCTGCGGTCGGAGCGCTATGGGCTGGTGGGTAAGGCAGATTTGATCGAGGCGGAAAAGGGTGAATATTATCCAGTGGAGTATAAGCGCAGTGCCACGGGCGAGTTTGAGAATGATGCCTTGCAAGTGTGCGCTCAAGCGCTGTGCCTGGAGGAGATGACGGGGCGGCCTGTGACGATGGGCTATGTCTACTATGCCCAGTCGCATCAGCGGCAGGCGATCGCCCTCACGCCAGAGCTACGACAGCGGGCGATCGCCACCATTGAACAGGTCAAAACGCTGCTAGAAACCGGAGCCATGCCGCCTGCGGTATACACGCCACGCTGCAAGGGTTGCAGTCTCTATGCTCAATGCCTGCCACGGGCAGCGGCCCAGGTCAACCAATATCAGGAGAAGGGTTAAGAGAAAAGCTAGGAGAAGAATTAGGAGATAAGCTAAATGGGAACGGTTTATATTACTCAAGAAGATGCCTTTATTGGGAAAACCGATGAGCGGCTAAAGGTGCGGGCCAATCAGAAAACGCTGCTGGATGTGCCGCTGATCAAGGTGGACGGAATTGTGGTGCTCGGGCAGGCGACGGTCTCTCCGGCGGCAATGATCGAACTGCTAGAACGCCAGATTCCCCTGACGTTTTTGACGGCGACGGGCCGATATTTGGGGCGTTTGGAGCCACCGCTGACGAAGAACGTGCTGCTGCGATCTGCTCAATGGAGCGCAGCCGGAGACACCGAAGCGGCCGTTCAGATTGCTCGGAGCGTGATTCGGGGCAAGTTGAAGAACTATCGCAATACGCTGATGCGGGCCCAGCGAGATTATCCGAATCTTGACCTGAAGGAGGGAATTACGCGACTGGAGCAGGCGATCGCCCCAATTGACACAACCGATGCGATTGATTCTTTGCGCGGGCTAGAAGGGGCCGGCAGCGCAGCGTATTTTGCCAACTTTGGGCAGTTAATTCGTCAGGAAGGATTTACCTTTTGCACCCGCAATCGCCGCCCGCCGACAGACCCAGTAAACGCGCTGCTCAGCTTTGGCTATGCGCTGTTGCGGCACGATGTGCAAAGCGCAATTAACATTGTTGGGTTTGACCCCTACCTGGGATACCTGCATGTGCAGCGCTATGGCAGACCGTCGCTGGCGCTGGATCTGATGGAGGAGTTTCGCCCGCTGGTGGTGGATGCGGTGGTGCTGTCGGCAGTGAATCGTAAATCGCTGACTCCGGAAGACTTTACGACGGAGCCGATTAGCCATGCAGTGGCGCTGTCGGACGAGGGGCGGCGGACGTTTTTGCGACTCTATGAACAAAAGAAGCAATCCTCCTTTTCGCACCCGGTTTTGAATAAGAAATGCACGTATCAGGAGAGTTTTGAGATCCAGGCGCGGCTTTTGGCAAAGTTCTTGATGCAACAAACAGACAAATATCCACCGCTGATTATCAAATAGCAAAGCCATGTATCTGGTGATTTCCTACGACATCTCGGATGACAAGCGCCGGACTAAAATTCACAAGGTTTTGAAGTCCTACGGCCAGTGGATGCAGTTCAGCGTGTTTGAATGCACCATTACAGAAACGCAGTACGCCAAGCTGCGATTGCGCTTGAGCAAGCTGATTAAGCCGGAGCAAGATAGCATTCGGTTCTATACGCTCTGTGCCTGTTGCTATGGCAAAGTCGAGCGCATAGGCGGAGAGGCGGTGCGTGACGACACCATCTTTTTTGCTTAAAATTGAGTGAAAGCTGCGCGAGTGGATGGCTGTATTTTGCGACAACCTCTTCTGAAATGGCGCAAACGCCCAGTCTATCGTTGGTTGGGCGATCGCTCTTGCAAGAACAGTTCGCGCAAGCCCCCAAATGCTGGATAGACGTGCGATCGCGGTGACTATCTGACATGACCTAGCATATCCCATCGGCTAAATATGCAAATCCGCGATCGATTCGCGCATTTGAACCTCGAAAATCGAATATACTAAGGACTACGGAGTCCTGCCGTCGCAAAACCCCCAAATCCCTTCCAGGGATTGAAATTCTACACCTAAAGTAGAGACACCGACCAGTATCGATTCGAGGTCGCAAAACCCCCAAATCCCTTCCAGGGATTGA
>NZ_DVEA01000247.1:0-15885 GCF_015295965.1 Thermoleptolyngbya sp. M55_K2018_002 | reverse complement strand
TCCCAAAATGCCTTCTCGGTGGTCGCCGAGTCTGCTTCTCCGGAGGAAGCAACCTTTGTTCTCGGTAGCGTATTAGTCAGCCTGATTGTGGTCTATCTGGCGGCCAAGGCAGGCGGCGAACTCTGCGTCCGCGTGGGGCTACCCCCGGTGCTAGGAGAGCTAATTGGCGGCGTGGTGGTCGGGGTATCGGCCCTCCATCTGCTGGTGTTTCCCGAAAGCGGGTTCCAGGAATCTGGCTCCCTGATTATGCGGCTGATTGAGGCAACAAGCGGCGTTGGCACTGAGGCGGCAGGCGGCGTTTTTCAGGCAGAGAGCGAAGTCATCTCAGTGCTAGCCGAAATTGGGGTTATCATCCTGCTGTTTGAAATTGGGCTAGAGTCCGATTTGAAGGAACTCATCCGCGTCGGCCCCCAGGCGGCGGTCGTCGCTGTGATTGGGGTCGTGGTTCCCTTTGCCGCAGGTACAGCCGGACTCATGCTGCTGTTTGGGGTGCCGACGGTGCCCGCCATTTTTGCCGGAGCCGCGCTGACGGCGACCAGCATCGGCATCACTGCCAAAGTGCTGGCAGAAATCCAGAAGCTGAGTTCGCCCGAAGGTCAGATCATTATCGGCGCGGCGGTGTTGGACGATGTGCTGGGCATTATCGTGCTGGCAGTGGTCGCTAGTCTGGCCAAGACGGGCGAAGTCCAAATCGGCAACGTGATTTACCTGGTGGTCAGCGCGGCCGTGTTTCTCATCGGCTCCATCTTTTTGGGACGATTGCTCAGCCCCTTCTTTGTGGCGCTGGTGGATCGACTGAAAACGCGGGGGCAGTTGCTGATTGCCTCGCTGATTTTTGCTTTCGGACTTGCCTATATCGGTGCAGCCATTCAGCTAGAAGGAATCTTGGGTGCGTTTGCGGCGGGGCTGGTTCTGGCGGAAACCGAAAAGCGGGAAGAGCTAGAAGAGCAAATTATCCCGATCGCCGATATGCTCGTGCCCATTTTCTTTGTGGTGGTAGGAGCGCGTACCGATGTCAGCGTGCTGAACCCATTTAACCCGGAGAACCGTGAAGGGCTGATTATTGCAATTTTCCTGTTGGCAGTTGCGTTTTTGGGCAAGCTGGTAACGGGGTTGGGCGTGTTTGGCAAGCCGGGGATTAACCGATTGGCGATTGGCGTGGGCATGGTGCCCCGGGGCGAGGTCGGTCTGGTGTTTGTGGGTGTGGGTTCCGCGACGGGTGTGCTGTCAAAGTCGCTGGAGGCTGCCATTATCGTGATGGTGATCGGCACGACCTTCATTGCGCCTGCCCTGCTGCGGATCGTCTTTAAGGAGCCAGATTCGCCCTCAACTGGAACGGCGATCGCCCCCGAAGCCGCCGATGCCAGTGCTGTGTCTGCTGAGTAGCTACAAACCCTACGGTTTCTCGCAGGCCCCGGTTTTTCTCGTTGTAGGAAACCGGGGCTTTGCTTGATGCGTCTATGCGAGTTTAATAACTATTACTGGAGTCTGGAGACTGGGGAACCTGTAATGAAACAACGACTGACCGCAGCGCTAATGTCCTTCCTGCTGGCAGGCTGTGGGCTGGCGGGCGAGGTTGGAACTAATCCTGAAACGCCGCCGATGGCTCCTGCGCCCCGTGTGGGCGAGTTTTCTCTTGCAGAAAACAACCTCTACGGCTGTGGGATGGCGCTCTGGAAGGCAGACCGCACATCCCGCGAGCAATACGTCTTTTTCAACGGCATCGAAGACGGGTCGATGCGGATGCTGATTGACGGCAACTTGGTGGCGTTTCGCCGAGTCGATGGCAGCGGGCAAGATTTCTATGGACAAAAAACGACCCAGGTGTTTCGCAGCGCCGACGGAACCATCACCGCAACTGTCACCGTGACGCTAGGCGCAAAAGGCGAAATCGAAAGCGTGGGGATCGCCGATGGCACGATTCGGGTCGAGCGGGATGGGGCGACGGCGGAGGTTCCGGTCGTGGGCGATGCCGGGTGTTAAGCTACGGGTGTTAAGCTAATTTACTCATCGGACTGCCCTGACCCGACACTTTTTCCAAAAGCTCCCTGCACCAGTTTCTGGTATGGGACTGTTCAACGTCAAAACCGATACCGGAGCAGTCCCTGGATAGTTTGCTGAACCGAGTCAGGGCTGGAACTACCCTGCAACCGAGCGCTATTTGTCAGGCTGTAGCTCAAATCAAGCTGGGTACTTTCAGAAAAAGTGATCGTGCAGCGCGATCGCACTACATAGCTGCGATCGCTAGTCTCATCATATTGCTGTCGGCCCAGAGCGGCAGAGATTTGGCACTCTAGCGGGTCAAAGATGCGTCCTTGCCAGCCAACCTCGCCCAGATATAGAAAATAGTCGGGCGGCGCAAAGTAGCCGTTGTTGAAGTCGTCCGCATAGCTCCAATACAGCAGCGTCCCCGCAAGATAGAAATCGCCTAGCTCCTGCCGAAGATATAGCAACGCTTGATTTTCTGTATTGCCGTCGCTATACAAGCCCAGTGTGTAAGACAGAAACAGGCTTGTGTCTCGACCAATTTCCCAATACAGCGTTGGCTCAGCGCGAAAAGCCGTAATTTGATTTTCAAGGGCTTGTACATTTTCTTTGTAAGCCCCGTAGCGCAAGTTAGCTCCCAGGCTAAGATTGGGAGACACTGCCACGTTGAGCGCTGAATTAAAGCGAAAGGTGGGGTCTTCTCGGCTAAACAGATCAGCGCCGATAAAAGCCTGGAGGCTGTAGGGCGCAAAGCGTGTCTCAACGCCCAGATCTAGCCAATAGTTCTGGAGGGGTTCAAATCCAGACTGCTCAAAGTTGGTAAAACCAAGCCGAACGGTTGGAACTAGGTCGCTCCCAGAGACCGGAAACCGTATAGTCTGTTGCACAAGCTGGGACTCTTCGCCATTACTGGTAAATCGCCAGCGAAACTCAGTGTCAGCCCGAATGGTGCGGATCTCGCGGGCGATCGCCAGCGCTTCTGGATGCTGCGAATCGATGAGTGGTTGCAGCGTATCAAGAGCCTCAGAGATTTGCCCGGTAAACTGATAAGCCTTGGCCAAACCAATCCTCGCCTCTACAGAGTCAGGCAATCGCTCCAAAATATACTGATAGCGGGCGATCGCCTCCTGACTCCGCCCGTCCCAGAGTCTCACCTGCGCCTGCCCAAGCTGGGCTGATAAATTTTCAGGCTGGCGCTGCAATACGGCTCCGTAGGCCGTAAAAGCCTCAAAGTACTGACCAGACCAGCTCAAAACCTCAGCTAACCCCAACTGCACCGCTAGATTTTCTGGATCTTGCTCAACAATCTGGCGATAAAGCTGGATGGCTCGATCGTAGTCTCCTGACCAACTAGTGACCTCCGCCCGCTGTATCTGGAGGTCTACCCAATCCGGATACTCCGCAACGAGCTGATCCAACAGTTGCAGGCTACGGTCATATTGCTGGGTGTAAGAATACAGGGTGGAAAGCCTCATGCGGGCCGTGTAATTCTGCGGCGATCGCGCCAAAACAGACTCATAGAGGGCGATCGCGCCATTTAGATCGCCCTGAGCCTCTAACTCTGCCGCAGTCTGCAACTGCTGGTCAATCAGTTGCGCCTGCGTATCAGAAGAACCTGATGATTCGGCTGGTTCTATCACCAGGCTTGGAGACAAATCTTGGGCGACCAACAATCCTAGGGAGGCTGATCGAGGCTCCTGAGCCAAAACCGACAAAGCCAATACGCCTAAACCAGCACCAGCCAACACCACACTAAACAAGACAGATCTGACAAACATGCTTCTGAACTAGACGCTTCTAGCACCTATCGCAGAAAGTTTCCAAACATCGACCGAGGAAGCGGCGCATTCCTGGCCATCACCTCCACCCCATCACTCATCCGCAGCCCAACGGCAAACAGCATGAGCAGCGCTGAGAGGGCGATCGCCAATTTCTGCGGCAAGTACCGAGGCAACTTCTTAGCATGGTTCGCATTTTCACGAACATGAAGCCACACAATCGCTAGCGCTAGCCCAATGTAGATTCCTGCATTCAGCAAGGTCAAAAAATAGTAGCCCTTTGCGTGAATCACGTTATCCACCGCAATTACTGTAAGCCCTGCAACCACAGCCAGTAATAAATAAGGCGTCAGCACTTTGAAAGGCAGCGGCTTCGGCGCATTTGCCCCCTTGGGCGTAACGCGAAATGGCAGCTCTTTCTGCAAGATCCAGCTCACAGTTGCATTGAATACGCCCGCCAAAATCCAAGGCCAGCGCGCAAACTGAAACAATAACATCTCCCAACTGACAATCTTTGCGTTGTGTGGGCGCAAGCAGCCCCGCGTCGCAACCCACGCCACAGGCAGCAAACACGCCAAAGACAGCACTGTAGACCTTGCTACAAACTCCAGCCAACTCACCTGAACCCACGGCATATCAAAAATCAGCGCGATCGGCGGCATCAGCACACCCGCCAAAATCGTCAACCCAAAAATCGGATACCAAACCTGGGCAAAGAGAAACTGAAACTTGAGGCGGGGTGTCAACCCTCGCCAATAGCGAGGCGTAATAGCCAGCAAAACCATCATCAGACTGCGCGACCACTGATATTCCTGCACCAAAAAATCGGCAAAGCAGCCGGGGCCGTCTCCATGCGCCTCTGCATCAAAGGCAAAAACCCCCTTCCAGCCGTAGGAATTCATCATCAATGTTGTGGTGTGATCCTCGGCTAGCTCGGCCCCCAGCCCGCCAATCTCTTTCAGTGCCGCAGTCCGCACTGCGTAGTGACTACCAATACAAAGCGGTGCCCAGCCGTTGTTGTAGCCTGCCTGCAAAGAGCCATGCAGGGTAGCCTCTGCAAATAACCGCGCGTTCACAACCCAACTCTCATGAGCATTAGCATCGCAAATACTGGGTGCCGCGACATAGCCAACTTTTGGATCAACGAACGGGCGCAACATCGCCTTCAGATAGCCCGGTTCTGGAACATGATCGGCATCTAGTTGGGCAACAAAATCGTACTTCTCATATCCATACTTGTCATAAAAGTAAGCTAAATTTCCCTCTTTGCACTTGGTGCGTCTAGGCCAGTTCGACCGATGATACTCTTGAATGCCTTTTCGGGTTGAGATTCTAACTCGATGCTTGCGACACCAAGCAATTGTTTCGGGCTGCGGATCTTCATCTGCAAGCCAGGTGTCATGAGGATGAGACTGGCTGAGCATTGCTTCAAGAGTCTTGCGAACAATCGCCCACGGCTCTGAAGGAGCCTTTGTAACTACCATCGCCACACGCCAATTGGAAGGCAAGGCGATTTTTGGATTAGACCGCTTCATCTGTGCGGCAAAAAAGAAGTAATAGCCTGGGAGCAGGGTATTCCAAGCTATCAGCAAGCTTGTGATCACAGTTCCCGATACGCTAACGCGATTCTCGGTCTGAAGCCACCAAGCCCAAAACCAAACCAAGGCGATCGCCCAAATCCCTACCAGACTTAGGAAAATCACTTTGTCTCGCTGAGATAATACGTCCACCAGCAGAACTTCTTGTTCTGAAACAAGCAGAGAAATAGCACGAGATTTTGTCTGTAATCTAACTGTCATAAACGCGCCCAGATAAAAAGCTTAGTAGCTACGTCAAAAGCCAAACTCCTCGAAAGCAAGAAGGCTCAAAAAAGAGAGATAAAACTAGCTTGATAAAGCGCACAGAGGGCAAGAGATCGAGCAGCGATCGTTCAAAAACTTATCCAAAGCTTCTCAGATAAGATCACTTGTCTATGGTGTTTTGAAAGTAATAAAAATGCTAGTTCGCAGCAAAAAGCCGCAAATTAATCTTGCGCTTCTAGTTCAGCTTGGCAGCCAGATCAACTTGAAGAAAGCTCACAAAGAAAGGACATTGAAACTATGTCAAAAGCGTGAAGAATTTGCACCAGTTGATGCACTTTAGGCTGCATCTATTCAATAGCGCTAAAACTGGGTTTATCTCAAACTTCCGGCTCTCGCAAATGAGTAAATAGGAAATCTTGCCATAGCCTAACAAGGTGACTCCAGGAAATGCCTCAAAAACTGTTGAGAGGCATAGTGAGATCATCTAAAAAAACCATGTAAAGCCAACATCAAGATTCCTCCGAAAAAGCGTTGCCATCTCACAGGGATGCAGCTGGAACAGATTAGGTAGCCTCTTATACATAGAGCATGATCAGCTTAAAAGGACTTCCAGAAAATCTGCTGCCACCCGCTCCATGTCCTCTTGCACAATCAAACTGCTTAAAAAACTGCTTGTGATGAAACTCCTCAAAATGAACCAGTAGATGCTCCAAAGCCGCCGAAATATTCATAGCTCTCATAACCTTTATTTGAACCAAGGGGTTGCAGCACCAGACATGCATCCAGAATGCAAGCCCCAATCAAGAATCAGGGAATTCACTGAAGAACTTGATATTGCATAGATACCAGATGCGCGAAAAGTTTTGTTCCCTAACAGAGAGAATAAGCCAAGAATTTACACACCCTTGTTAAACAGGATACTTTATGTAAATTTTCTATAAATTTTCTTCTTCTACACGCTTCCACAACCCCAATTTCTTCATGAAGTTTGCGACGATTACCGTAAATCTACTGGGTCTAGTCTGACGTAATAGTTCTTGTTGCATCCCACAACGAACATCAAGGGAAGGTAAGGGTAGAAATTTCGGTTCATAGTTAGGACTCAAACAGACATGGGTGCAGATAGTACGAACGAGCTGATTGGATCTAGTAATACAAATGATTTACTTGTCATTCAAGACATGCCGCTCCCAGAGGGCGGGGCTGATACGAGCCTCGTTCTTGGTTCAGAGCATCAACTTTCCGATCGATTAGTAGAGCTAGCGCCAGAAGTTGCTTCCCCAGTTTCCAAAGATATTCCCCATCTCACGTTTACCCCCAATGGCCAGCCTGATGAAAAAATCGTGCTGGTAGGTATTGACTGGGGCTATGAAACTGGGGCGATCGCAACTAAACAGAGCTATGGGCTGAATCTTAAGCAGGGCTTCAATCCTTACATTGCTGGAAAGCAAGTCGGTGATCCTGTTTATCGGAGACAACTGGCAACGATGAAAGCCGGTTTTTTCCGATATCACCATGCAGATCAGATGAAAGATGCGTGGACGAATGTGAATGGCTGGGTCATTTCTCCTGACAATGCAGACTACCGCTGGGATCGAGACAAGATTGCTTTGGCAATGGATGCACCCTTCGACGGAAATCCAATGCTGAAGATAAATATTGCAAACTGGCCAAAATTTTTAGCGGCAGAGGGCGATCGCCCTTTGTCGCTGCCTGATGTGCCGGAAGAGTTGTTGGTTTCAGTAGGTCGGCTGCGCCCTGAGATGATTGATGCCTATGCAGAGTTTTGTGCTGATTTAGTTCGGATTATTAATCTCGAACAAAAGCGCGGCGTTGTTTACTGGGAAGTGCTAAATGAAATGGATCAAATTTATAGTTCACCAGAAGCAATGCGTCAGCTAGCTGAGATCTATGTCCGTGCTGCCACTGCAATGAAAGCAGTTGATCCAACGATCAAAGTAGGTGGGCCGAGCTTTACCTGGCCAGATCGATTAGATCTTGTGAACCCATTTATTGAAGTTGCCTATCCTCACCTAGATTTTGTGTCCTATCACTCTTATACAAGTGGGAGTCTCGAAGACTCAAATACCTCTATTTGGGACAGTGCCAACACTCTCGGCAGCCGCACTGCTACAATCCGATGGGTTTTGCAGAAATATGGCGATCGTCCGATTGAGACATTTCACAACGAGTTTAATTTAAGCTACAGACCGCCTGATCCTAGAATGAATAATGTTGTTGGAGCCGTTTATGACGCTCTAGCACTTGCATCAATTACTCGTTCAGGCGCAACAGGGACTTTAGCTTGGGCCGAAGCAGATGGCTGGTATGGCAAGCTAAGCCCGTTTGGCGAGTGGGAGCGCCGTCCGTCGTCTTACGTTTTTCAGCTTTACAATGATTTACTGTTAGGCAATGTAGTTGCTGCATCTTCAACTGATGAGCAAGCGATTAGCGTCTATGCTACTAATGCTGAAGGTTGGGACGCATTTTCTCTGGTTAATCGATCGATGCAAGACCAGACTATACAACTCTTTTTCCAGGGCTGGGAATCCCCTTACAATCCTGATTTACCCGTTAGAGTTTATCAGATTAGTGAGTCAGGTCTTAGTTGGGGAACTATGTCTTTTGGAGCGATTTCCAGCCAGCCGTTGACTCTGCCTGTAAACACAATTACAGTCTTTGAAGTGTCATAGATCTAGAAATAGGAACAAAACGTATGACCCGACTTATCAAGGCTCTTTTGCTTGGGATCGTTGGGGCTTTCCTATTTATTAAGCTGGCCAACACAGTCCAAGTTATGAATCGACACAGCATCGCATTTGGTGTGTACGATCCGCACCAAGCGTTTCAGCATCCAGAAGTGTTAATCGAGCATCACTTTGTTCCCTGGCGTTTAGATAATGCGAGAGAGCTAGACGAAGCTTTGAAATCAGCGCGACATAATCATCGTTTGCCGATGATTACACTGGAACCGTGGCCTTGGAACTGGAATGGTATGACAAATGAAACATTGTTCCAAGACATTTTATCTGGCAAGTATGACAGAACTATCGAGCGAGTTTTGAATGTGCTGAAGCAGCAATATCCTCAGAAAGTGCTGTTTAGATGGGCACATGAAATGGAAATGGTAGGTCAGTATCCCTGGTCAAAAGAAGACAGCAGTAATTACATCCGGGTCTATCATTATGTGGTTGACTATGCGCGTCGGCTTGGTCTAAGCAATGTTTTTTGGGTATGGTCTCCTGCTGGCAATCGCTCTGCTCGATCATACTACCCAGGTTCAGATTATGTAGATTTTGTCGGAATTTCTCTCTATGCCACGAAGGAGTGGAATACTCAAAACTCAAACCAGCTTCCTTCTTTTTCCAAGCTAATTTCCGAGAAATATTGGATTGCCAATCACTTTAATAAGCCGATGATTATTAGTGAGGTAGGCGTGGCTGGCTCTGAAGATGCAATCAATCAGTGGATTACAGATGCTATCAATAGTCTCGCCCAATATCCAAAAGTAAAGGCTTGGGTTTACTTCAATCAAGTTCAGCCTCACATTGTCCCGCTTCCTATCGGTTTTCCTGATTGGGAGCTATCCCAGCAACAGATCTATCTTCTCACTAGCCAGTGGCAAGCATATAACAGAAGCCGTTTAGGGACTGATAACATTCAAGCTTTCATTATGAGCCGGGGAGAATGGCAGCCCTGACCACTTTATTTAAAGTCTGCTTAGACAAATTTTGTAAAGTTGCCTTGTAAAAACTAAGGCGTTTTAATCAAAGGCGATCGCCCGTTTCTGCCTCAAACCAGTGCAGGGATTCCAGCGGCAGCGCTAGCGCAATCTCGTCTGAGTTCCACTGAGCATCCATCGGCAGCAGCGCCCGCAGCGTGCGATCGTTTGCGCCAGGAATGCGAACGCTGACCAGATTACTCATGCCCAGATGCTCAGTTAGAAATACCCTGCCTCGAAGGAGGGTTGGATCGCTGGCGTTTGCCAGCCGCACCTGCTCTGGACGAATGCCGAGCGTAACGGCAGAAAGGGACTTGAGGCGATCGGGCAGGGGAATTTTGGCATCGTTGAGCAGGGCAAACCCGGCTTCGCAGGTGAGATCAAACAGGTTCATTTGGGGACTGCCGACGAAGCCTGCCACAAACCGATTAGCTGGGTGGCGATAGATCTCCGCAGGCGGCGCGAGCTGCTGGAGTTCGCCGTTGTTCAGTACGGCAACCTTCGTCGAAAGGGTCATGGCTTCGGTCTGGTCGTGGGTGACGTAGACGACGGGGGCTTGCTGTTCTGCAAAAAGCTGCTTTAGATCTGCCCGCACCTGCTCGCGCAGCAGGGCATCGAGATTACTCAGCGGCTCATCCAGCAAAAAGACTTCTGGCTGCCGAACGAGGGCCCGACCCAGCGCCACCCGCTGCCGCTGCCCCCCCGAAAGCTGACCAGGCTTGCGGTCTAGCAAGTTGCCCAGCCCCAGCACCTCGGACGCAGAGGCGACCCGCTGCCGAATTTCTTCTGGGGGAACCCGCCGCAGCTTCAGTCCCGACGCAATGTTGTCGAACACCGACAGGTGCGGATACAGGGCGTAGCTCTGAAAGACCATTGCAATGTTGCGATCGCCCGGTGGGATGTGGGTGACGGGGCGATCGCCAATCACCACGTCGCCCCGCGTCGGCTGCTCCAGTCCGGCAATCATCCGCAAAATCGTAGACTTGCCGCAGCCCGACGGCCCCAGCAGCGTCAAAAACTCGCCGTCTCCCACCGCTAGACTCAAATCTTTCACAGGCACCACGCTGGCGCTGTAGGTTTTATTGAGGTGTCGCAATTCGAGTTTAGACATGGGAGTTAGGGGTGCAGAAATATGGAATTAGAGAGTACAAGCTGCTTGGCTGATGTTTGATTTGACCCTTAGGTTGGCGCGATATTTTGCCATAGTTCAGCAGAGATAAATTTTGATAAATGACCGATGTTTGTAGTTGCAATCACTACGCCCGAACTCGAAAAAGTCATTGCCTGAGCTATCAAAATCATGTCTCCATCAATGGTTTTATCGCCTGCCGTAGGCTGACCCTGTTGACGGGCTTCTGCCCAAAGTTGGACGGCCTGACACATCGCAATAGTTGTAATTGGCAAATAATCCAGTAGTTTAGCCAGATCCTCTAAACGAGCAATTCCCTTCTGTTTATTGGCGCGTAATAGTTCGCGTCGAGCTTCATAATCTGCAATTTCTGGAATCACAACTTGACTGCCAGATGTGAGGTGGGCTTGAAGCCATCGAGTACAGGCAGCGCTTTCAGCAGAGAGCTTCGGGTTGGTTGCTAAGCCCAATGGCCCGGTGTCTAACACGATGACTCGGCTCACCAAGTAATCCCCTTTAATTCAGATGGAAACAATCTGCGATCGGATAATCGATCATGGTCTAATGCGTCCACCAAATATTGTCCTGTTTCCCGTTGCTCTTCCACGTCTTCATCATCTAGCCACGACTGGAGCAATTTAACGGCTTCGGTTTGCCGCTGTTTCAACAAAATAGACGCTGTTAAAAGCTGCAAAGCTAATGCCTCAACTGAAAGCCCTTTTTGACTGGCTTCTTGTAAAAGATATTGTTCTAATTCTGGTGACAGGTTGAGGGTGAGCGTCATAGATTTCTTGGAGTCATATTCTACATTTTAAGTATCAAGTTAAGTATCCAAAATTCTCTGCTCAGTTGCCTCGTTTAGACCAGGATCGCTGGATTAGCCCTTCACCGCGCCGGAGGTGAGTCCCTGGACGATGCGGCGCTGGAACAGGAGGACTAGCACGACCAGCGGCAGCGTGCCGACGACGGTGGCGGCGGCGAGGGGGCCGTAGGGCACTTCAAAGATGCTGGTGCCGCCGATTTGGGCAGCGGCGACGGGGACGGTTTTCATTGACTCGCGGGTGATGAAGGTGAGCGCAAAGATAAACTCGTTCCAGGCGAAGATGAACGCCAGAATGCCCGTGGTGACCAGGGCAGGGGCGGTGAGCGGCAGCAGGATTTGCGTCAGCATTTGCCCCGTATTGTAGCCATCGACCTTGGCGGAGTCTTCTAGGTCGCGGGGAAGCTGCTGAAAGAAGCTCCGCATCACCAAAATCGTCAGGGGCAGGTTGATCGCAGTGTAGGGAATGATCAGCGCCAGGTAGTTGTTGCCCAGACCTGCCGCCCGCACTAGCTCCAGCAGTCCCAGAAACAGCAGGATATAGGGAAACAGCGTGACGATCAGGATCAGCGACAGCAGAATATTTTCGCCGGGGAGCTTGAGCCGGGCCAGGGCGTAAGCGGCGGGTGTGCCGATCGCCAGACACAGGAGGGTGGAAATTACCGCAATTACCAGACTGTTCAGCAGATAGGTGAGGAACGGGCGGCGGCTGAACAGTTCCGCATAGTGCTGGAGTGTGAAGCGGGTGGGGAAGTAGACATTGGGCACGGCGGAAATGTCGGCGTTTGTTTTCACCGAGGTCAACACCTGCCACAGGATGGGCGCGAGGCTGAGGATCACGATGAGGGCGATCGCCCCGCTCATTCCCACCTGTCGCCACGAGAGCTGACTGCGCTGAGCATCGGTCGAAATCGGCTGAGTCGTCTGAGTCGTCATCCTGTTTCTCCTGAGGCACTGCGGGCTTTGGACAGGAGCAGCGTGGCGATCGCCACCACCGCCACCAGCAGCAAAAACGTCACCACCACCAGCGCCGCGCCATAGCCAAAGTCGAGATAGCGCATCACCGTGGCATAGATATAGACAGACACCGTTTCCGTTGCGCCCGCCGGCCCGCCGCCCGTCATCACCTGCACCAGGTCAAAAATGCCAAAGGCCTGGGCAAAGCGAAACAGCGACGCAATCACGATTTGCGGCATCAGCAGTGGCAGCGTAATCTGGCGGAAGCTCTGCCAGCGGGTAGCCCCGTCCATCGCATGGGCTTCGTAGAGGTCTTGCGGAATGGATTGCAACCCCGCCAGCAGCAAAATCGCCACAAAGGAGGTCGTCTTCCACACGTCCGCCGCGATCACCGCCAGCATGGCCAGCGTCGGGTCCCCCAGCCAGTTCACGCCCGATCGCAAAATGCCCAGCCGCATCAGGATGTCATTCCACACGCCGTACTGGTCGTTGAAAATCCACACCCAGCCCAGGGCAATCAGCGCCGTCGGCAGCGCCCAGGGCAAAATGGCGATCGTCCGCACCCAGCCCCGCCCGCGAAACGCCTGATTTAGCACCAGCGCCATGCCCATGCCCAAAATTAGCTCCAGCGTTAGCGAGGCCAGCGTGAACACGGTTGTATTGCCCAGGCTTTGCCAGAAGCGCCCGTCCGTTGCCATGCGCCCCAGATTCTCGAAGCCCGAAAACACGGGCTGAAGCTCGGTTCCCAGGTTTTGGGTAAACAGCCCCAGCCAAAACGCCCGCAAAATCGGATAGGCATACACCACCGCCAGCAGCAGCAGCGCCGGAGCCACTAGCAGCCAGCCCGTGCGGCGATTGCGTTGTTGGAGCGTGGGTTGGGGCATGGGGATTTTGGATTTTGGGTTTTGGATTTTGGATTTTGGGTGTGCGAACGGGGATGGTGGCTTGCGTCCTAATCTATTGTCCTCATCTATGCCTTTCTGGGCTTCTGGGTTTTCTGAGTTACGTTCCTAACAGTCGTCGGGTTTCCGCTGCGGCTGCCTGCATTGCGTCTGCGGGCGAACTGCGGCCGGTGATGGCGGCGCTGAGGTAGCGCTGGAGGATGTCGGATGCCTGGGCGTATTGCCCGATAGGGGGACGCAGCACGGTGGCATCGAGGACGGGCAGCAGGGCGGGATAATGGCTGAATTTTTCGACGATGGCGGGGTCTGTGAAGAGCGATCGCCTCGTGGGGACGTAGCTGCTTTCCAGGATGAACTGCCGCTGGGCTTCGGTGCTGGTGAAAAACTCGATGACGCGCCACGCTTCGTCGGGATGGCGACTGGTCTTGGCTATGCCAAAGCCCCAACCGCCCTGGCACGCGCCGCTGCCAAAGCCAGGGGCATGAACCATCGGCTTGATGCCAAATTTGCCGCGAATGACGGAATCTTCGGTATTGCTGAGGGCCCAGGCGTAGGGCCAGCTTCGCATAAAGACCGTGTTGCCGCTTTGGAACAGACGCAGGGCTTCGTTTTCTTGGTAAGTCGTCACGCCGGGGGGCGAAATGCCCTCATCGATGGTGCGCTTGAGGAATTCCGCAGCGGCGATCGCCCCTGGAGCGTCCAGCCCCACCTCCCGCGTCTCCGGGTTCACCCAAAACGCGCCGAAGCCCTCCAAGATTTCTACAAACATCGCAGCCAGCCCTTCATACTGCCGTCCCTGCCAGACATAGCCCCAATCGGCCAATCCGGCCTGCTTGGCGGCGCGGGAAATCTCCAGCAGTTCGTCAAACGTGTCGGGCGGGGTTGCCCCAAGCTGTTCCAGAATGTCGGTGCGGTAGTAGAGCATTCCGGCATCAGAGCGGAGGGGAATGCGGTATAGCCCGTCGCGATAGCGGCCGCCGTCGATGTCGGTGGTTAGAAAATCCGAAAAGTCGCTCTGGGCCGCGCGATCGCTCAAATCCAGCAGCCAGCCCGCCGCCGCAAACTTGGGAACCCAGACGATATCCATATACACCAGGTCGTAGGGCGAGTCGCCCAGCAAAAACGACGAGGTGTAGAGATCTTCGACCAGATTGGTGGCGTTGGGGCCCTCGATCACGTCTAGCTTGATGTCGGGATTTTGCGCCTCAAATTCCTGAATGAGCGAGGCCCATTGCGTGCCCTCTAAGGCCTGAATCAGCACCGAAACATGGGTCGGCTGCTGCGCTAGCCCCATTCGTCCAACTGCCAGAAGGCTGATACAGAGCGCGATCGCCAGCCCAACCCAGCGCCAGTTCAGCCGTCTTCTGCCAGACCCCAGGGGCGATCGCCCAAACCCATCCATCCTGCTGCCCACCCATCACAACATTGCCACCCTGCGAGAAAAATCAGGGCTGTGTTCGTTCCCTTTCAAGAAACCACAGGAAGAGGGCGATCGCCCGTCAAAGGCTCAGATTTGCAACGAAACTTAAAGCGATCGCCAGCAAGGGTTCAAAGCGCGATCGCCACTTTTACTAATTTCGATAAAAATATTAGTCCCAAATACTAGTCCCAAATACTAGTCCCAAATATTAGCCGCAAATATTAGCCACAAATACTAGTCCCACTCAGTCTAGATAGGTCGCATTTCTAGAATCATTCAGTTGGACTTTTCTGTCCCCCACTTCAGTTTCACATCGCGCCCTGATCATCTTTTAAGCTTTGGTCAAAAAGGGAGACTCGTATATCCTATCAATCTCGAAATCTATACTGGTAACTCCGTTTTCCCAAACAAGCTTGTGAATTTTAATGTCTGCATGAGCAAACCAATCCTCATCCACTAAAGGAATGGGAACATCTATTGGAACAATTCTATATCCCTCTTTTTGGGCAGAATATCTCTTTCCCTTCTCAAGTGGAGAAGGATAGCCTTGAGAAGGCTTTAACTTTAAGATGCTATTAACTTCACAGGGCATTCCCATAATTTTTCTTCAAGCTATTATTTCAGAACTTACCACCTGCGATAAATTTTCTGGGTTTTGGAAGATTTCTCGCTGGCTGTGTCCGCGAGCAATCCTCCAGATGCGTAAGTCCTATGGTTACAGAAAGACTTTGTATTGACCAGGAAGCCAGCTAACAGTCGCGTGCAGACTGCTTAAAGATCCTTCGATAATTATGATAATTATCAGGACGCTGTTGGTCAGAGACGGCGTTGAACCGAGATGGGATGCTGGAGGCGGGGGCCGGCGTGTTTTTATCCAAGCGCTATGCCGTAAACGACTTGCTGCAATGCGCCTATGACATGCCCGATCCCTGAATAAGCCTTAAGAGGTGGGCGATCGCCTTGAAAATTAGGGATAATTAGGTTAACCACAGGTTAAGAACTCGTTAAGCCCTCAAGGAGGCATTCATGGCTGATTACTCTGATTTCTTCGCGCCGCGCAGCCGCTACTACGGCCCGGTCAAACCCGAAAACCTGGTGTTCAACGCCAACCTGCAAGAGTTTTCCCACCGAGTCAGCCTGCTGTGCGGTCTGGAAACCAACGGCAAACTCTCGCCCGAAGAAACCTACCAAGAGATTAAATCGCTCTGGAAGCAGCTCAAACAGTCTAAAAAAGCGCTGGGCATTGGGCAGGCTCCGAGTGCTGCCGACGACGATCACTGACTGGGCATTCCAGTCTTTCAAGCGTCCCAAACAACAGTTCAAATGGGGAGTTCAGACCGCTGGACTCCCTTTCTGCTTTCTGGTCTGGA
>NZ_DVEA01000254.1:0-15903 GCF_015295965.1 Thermoleptolyngbya sp. M55_K2018_002 | reverse complement strand
AAACCCCTTGCTATTCCGTGCACGACACGTACGGAATAGCAAGGGTTTCAGCTTATCCCGAATTCACGTCATTTACGTAAGAGTCTCATTCACTGACCTAGAATAAATGCCAGGAGGCGGACTTGAACCGCCGACACGAGGATTTTCAGTCCTCTGCTCTACCAACTGAGCTATCCCGGCAGATGAAGCTTCCTGAAGGCTTGGAGCAACCCAAACGCCTTTGGAAAACTTCAGCGCTTAATTAAGCTAACAGACTTTGAGAGATCTTGGCAACCCCTTTTGAAGGGCGATCGCCATTTTCTCTGTCTTTAACCTCCAGCATGGCTAGATGGGGCGTAGCCGAGTCACCTTTAGCGTAAACCGCCCACTGCCCTGGCCGCCGTAGGGACGCACCCGCAGAATGTAATTGCCGTCTTGAGTAATCCGCATAAACAGCAGCGAATTAGTGGTTCCATCGGGGCCGTCATCATTTTCGCCAATAGTGGTGCCGTCGGGCGCAATCAGCGTAATGATGGTGTCGAATTCGTCGGAGAGCAGATCCATCACCACCTGGTCGCCCTTTTGAAAAGTTACGACGTAATCGCGAGCAAAGCCCCCAAATCCAGTCGGAATATCCTTGTCCGAAAGGGTGTCCGTCACCTCATTGCTGGAAGGCAGAGGGATGGGGTTATACATCGTCCTGCCTTGTTGGGTGGCGCTCTGGGCGTAGGCTGGTGTCCCTAGCCCGATCAGGAGAGAAGCCACAGACAAGAGCAAGGAGGCATTGAGCGAGCGAAAGTGCGTCATGAGTAAGGTGAGTGGTTGAAAGAGGGGGGACGAGTAGGCAATGCAGACCTGGGCAAGACCGAAGGCGGGTGAGATTTTGCCTCGGAAGAGTTTCGTTCATTATGCCCCAACTCTTTACGCAAAGCGTCAGGTTTAACAACCCTGCAACACTCAGGCAAGCCTATCGTGAGGAGGATAGGCAGAAGGGCGATCGCCCAGCCAGTTGCTCCATCAAAACCGTCGATGCATGATCACCGATGCATGATCACCGACGCATTGTGGAAAGATGCATTGTGGAAAGATGCATTGCGGAAACCGAGCGCTACTGCGCCTGAATCAGGTAGCCGCAGCGATGTTCTCCATTGGCTAACCAGTGCGTTCGCTGAACGCGACAGTCTCCCAGCGCCATCTCAAACATTTCTAGCTCATGACCACACACGCTGGGAAACGACTCAGCAATGTGCGAAATAGCACAGTTATATTCCGTAATAATGAACTGCGGCTCCGCCCCGTCTTCAGGTTCAACAAAGTGCCACTCGGCCATGTAGCCTTCGGCTTTTCGCAGATCAACCAGCCGCATGACTCGCTCTTGCAACGTGCCCGCACCGACCTGCTTGCGATATTCCAGGGCTTTTTGTTCCCACTGCTTGCGAAGAATGGACCCCATCTGATCAGGGCCGACGGTTTGTGCCAGAGTCGTCAGCAAAGACACAGCAAACTCGTCGTAGCGCTCAGGCAGGCGATCGCGCCCCTCTCGACTCAGCCTATACAGATAGTTGGGGCGACCCATCCCTACCTGCATCGCCTCATGTTCCACCAAACCCTCATCCGTCAGATCTTTTAGATGACGGCGTATCGCTTGGGGGCTAATTCCGAAATGCTCTGCCAAAGCCTGAGCGCTCACCTGCCCCTGCTTGGCGAGGTAGTGCAGAATGTCTTGCTTGGTGGACGGTTGCTGAGTTGCGGTCATCGTCCCTCAAAAGCGTCGAAACGCCTTACAATTAACTTTGACAACTAAAGTGTTGCTAAAGTACCTTTACAATAGAACTAAAGCAACTCTCAAGTTGTTTTAATTATAGGCATGAATCGTTCGCGCTGTCGCCCTACTCATGGAAAAACCAACTCAAGCTTCTGAAAAGAACCTGGAACTGATGCGGAGCTTCGCAGAAAGCTACGCAAAGCGCACTGGCACCTACTTTTGCGTTGATCCAGGCGTTACGGCAGTGGTCATCGAAGGCCTCGCCAAGCACAAAGACGACCTGGGTGCGCCCCTTTGCCCCTGCCGCCACTACGAAGATAAAGAAGCCGAAGCGGCCGCAGCTTATTGGAACTGCCCCTGCGTCCCCA
The DNA here is from genome assembly GCF_015295965.1 of Thermoleptolyngbya sp. M55_K2018_002. Lineage (NCBI taxonomy): Bacteria > Bacillati > Cyanobacteriota > Cyanophyceae > Oculatellales > Oculatellaceae > Thermoleptolyngbya > Thermoleptolyngbya sp. M55_K2018_002. The sequence continues at coordinate 13,791 of NZ_DVEA01000254.1, read as the reverse complement.
TGCGCGAACGCAAAGAATGTCACTGTATGCTCTTTCTCACCCCCGACAACGACTTTGCAGGCGACAAGCAGGAAATTAGCCTCGACGAAATCCGCGGAGTTACAAGCCAGTACTAGAAGTCGAGTCTAGGGAACCGGAGCAGCCACTGCAGAAGCATTTCATCACAGATGCATTTGGCTTATGCGGTTCCCTGTTCCAACTGGTTCTCTTCGCCAAGCTGAATCTAGGTCAGTACCACCCTCCCCTTCGCGCCCAGTCCTCAATTCCAAACACCCAATCCCTTAACCCTCAAAATGTCTACCTCTGTCAAATCTCTTGTAAATCAGCCCTACAAATACGGCTTTGTCACCGAGATTGAGTCCGACACTATTCCGCGTGGGCTAAGCGAAGACGTGGTGCGGCTCATCTCTGCTAAAAAGAACGAGCCAGAATTTATGCTGGAGTTTCGCCTCAAGGCCTATCGCCAGTGGCTCAAAATGGAGGAACCTAACTGGGCTGCGGTGGGATATCCGCCGATCGACTATCAGAGCATCGTCTACTATTCCGCGCCCAAGCAGGCAAAAAAACTCAACAGCCTGGAAGACGTTGATCCAACCCTGCTGGAAACCTTTGAAAAGCTGGGCATTCCACTTTCGGAGCAGAAGCGACTGTCCAACGTGGCGGTGGATGCCATCTTCGACAGCGTTTCGGTCGCCACGACCTTCCGCGAAAAGCTGGCGAAGGAGGGAGTCATCTTCTGCTCGATCTCGGAAGCGATGCGTGAGTATCCGGATCTGATTCAGAAGTATCTGGGCAGCGTTGTTCCGGTTGCAGACAATTACTTTGCTGCGCTCAATTCAGCGGTGTTTTCCGACGGGTCGTTCGTCTACATTCCCAAGGGCGTTCACTGTCCGATGGAGCTTTCGACCTACTTCCGGATTAACAATGGTGAATCCGGACAGTTCGAGCGGACGCTGATTGTCGCAGAAGAAAGCAGCTACGTTAGCTATCTGGAAGGCTGTACCGCGCCGATGTTCGACACGAACCAACTCCATGCCGCTGTGGTGGAATTAGTCGCACTAGACAATGCCGAAATCAAGTATTCCACCGTGCAAAACTGGTACGCCGGAGACGAAAACGGCAAGGGCGGCATTTACAACTTTGTGACGAAGCGCGGCCTGTGTCAGGGCGTGAATTCCAAGATCTCGTGGACGCAAGTCGAAACGGGGTCTGCTATCACCTGGAAATATCCAAGCTGCGTACTGGTGGGCGATAACTCCGTGGGCGAGTTCTACTCTGTTGCCCTGACCAACAATATGCAGCAAGCCGACACGGGGACTAAGATGGTGCATGTTGGCAAAAACACCCGCAGCACGATTATTTCCAAGGGCATTTCCGCAGGCAAGTCAAAAAACAGCTACCGCGGGCTGGTGAAGATTGGCCCCAAGGCAGACGGCGCACGCAACTATTCCCAGTGTGACTCGATGCTGATTGGCGACACTGCTGGCGCAAACACCTTCCCCTATATCCAAGTGCAAAATAGCACGGCACGGGTGGAACACGAAGCGTCTACGTCCAAGATTGGCGAAGACCAATTATTTTACTTGCAGCAGCGCGGCATTTCCGTTGAGGATGCCATCTCCATGATGATCAGCGGCTTCTGCAAGGACGTGTTTAACCAACTGCCGATGGAATTTGCAGTGGAGGCCGATCGCCTCTTGGCGCTAAAGCTCGAAGGCAGCGTTGGGTAGTTTAGGAGCCTGATGGAGTCATGGTGCAAACTCTCCAAGCTAGAGCAACTGACCTGCAAACGCTGACTCACAACTTTGGGTTGTCGTTAGTTGAGGATGAGTCATTTTTCTGGGAATGGAGAGTTGATTTACCAGAAATCACAGAATCTGAGCGGCAATTTCTAGATCGGGTGCGTGCAGGATATCTGAATCTGCTCGAAAGTCCTCCCTTTTTGGAGAGAGCGGTGCAGATGGCAGTGCTTGGGCCCATGCTCTTTTTGGCTGGCTTTTATCTACCCCCATTCCATATTCGGGCTGAGAAATCTGTGGAGATTTTGGCAGAAGATGACGGCTTAGTCGTGAAGGGACAAATTGATGTCTTGCTGCTGAAGGAACAGTTTTGGACGCTGGTCATCGAGTCTAAAGAGTTTTCTTTTGCGCCCGAGGTAGGATTGACGCAGCTTCTCACCTACATGCTGGCGAGTCCCAATTCCGATAGGCCGTGCTTTGGATTAATTGCGACAGGCGGTGCTTTTTTGTTTGTGAAGCTTGTCCGGCGTGGCGGTATAGATTCTCCTGAAGAAAAACAGACTCAGTATGCGTTGTCTGACCAGTTTGCGACCCGAAACCGAGTCAATGGAATTTATGATGCTTACAAAGTTCTGAAGCGAATTGGACAACTCTGAATCGATACCTGAATCAATAGTCCATAGTCGATATCACTATTAGATCTGAACTAGATCTGAGTTAATAACTTTGAGTCGATAACTTTAAGTCAATAGCTTTGAGTCAATAACAGAGAGCGCAGCGTAAGAGAGGAAATCTAATCCATGATTGGTAGTAACGATGTGATTTTATCGGTGAAGGATCTCAGGGCTGAGGTGGACGGCACGGAGATTCTGAAGGGTGTGGATTTGGAAATTCGGGCGGGCGAAATTCATGCCATTATGGGGCTGAATGGCTCTGGAAAAAGCACCTTTTCTAAGGTGATTGCTGGACATCCGGACTATGAAGTAACGGGTGGCGAGGTGATTTACCTGGGGCAGAATTTGCTGGAGATGGAACCTGAAGCGCGATCGCGCTCTGGTATTTTCCTCGCTTTCCAGTATCCGCTGGAGATTCCCGGTGTGAGCAATCTAGACTTTTTGCGCGTCGCCTACAATGCCAAGCGCAAGCACCAGGGGCTAGAAGAACTGGATGCCTTTGATTTCGACGAACTGGTGCGCGAAAAGCTGGACGTGGTAAAGATGGACGCATCTTTTCTCAGCCGCAGCGTGAACGAGGGCTTTTCGGGTGGTGAGAAGAAGCGCAACGAAATCCTGCAAATGGCCCTGCTGGAGCCGAAGCTGGCGATTTTAGACGAAACGGATTCGGGACTGGACATTGACGCGCTGAAGGTGGTGGCAGATGGCGTAAACCAGCTTGCGAACGCTGAGAACGCCATGCTGGTGATCACGCACTATCAACGCCTGCTGAACTACATCGTGCCCGACTATGTGCATGTGATGGCGAATGGTCGAATTATCCGCACCGGCACGAAGGAACTGGCGCTGGAGCTAGAGGAGCGCGGCTATGAGTGGGTGCTGGAAGACGCGACGGTGAAGGCATAGGGGGCGATCGCACGATGACAGTCCAAGTTTCCCCAGAGGTGAGTACACCCATATCGCAAGCCGCTGCTCAGCGGGCCGAGTTCCTTCAGCACTTGCGGCAGTTGGCGCAGGCGATTCCGTCTCAGATTGCAGCCCTGAAGCCACTGCGCGATCGCGCTCTGGGTCAGCTTCAGGAGCAGGAGTTTCCGACTAGCCGCGATGAGGAATGGCGGTTTAACGACTTGTCGGCGCTGCTCAGCTTGAAGCTGACGACGGCTGCGGCCAATCCTGTTGTTCGACTAGACGACCTGGAAGCGTTTTTCATGCCGGAAACCGCCAGCCGTCGCTTGGTCTTCGTCAACGGCGTGTATTCCGAGAGCCTGTCGGCGCTGGGAGACTTGCCATCGGGCGTGACGGTGGCCAACTTGGCAGGGCTGGATGCTGCTTGGACAGAACGACTCCAGCCTTATCTAGCTCAGCAGCCCAACGCCGAGGAGCTATTTACCACGCTGAACACCGCTGGCTTGAGCGATGTGGCGGTTGTGTTTGTGCCCAAGAACGTGGAAGCCGCAGAACCGATTCGGCTGTTGTTTGTCTCCACTGCGGCAGACCCACCGACCTTCAGCCAGCCCCGCGTGCTGGTGGTCGCCGAGGCGAATAGCTCGATCACGCTGCTGGAAGATTATCTGGCGATCGCCGACGGAGCCGACGGATCTTACTTCGTCAACCCTATCACCGAAATCTGGCTGGGCGACAACGCCTCGGTGAACCATACCCGCCTCCAGCGCGACAGCCGAACTGCGGTTCACATTGGCAAAACCGCTGTCTCCCTAAAGCGCAGCGCCCGATACACCTGCAATGCCCTCAGCCTGGGGGCGGCCCTGTCGCGCCATCATCTAGAGGTGCATCCCACGGGCGACCAGGCCGAGGTGACGCTGAACGGACTGACCGTGGCCACGGGCGACCAGGAAAGCGACCTGCACAGCGCGATCGCCCTCCGCCAGCCCCACTGCACCACGCGCCAGTTGCAGAAAAACATCGTGGGCGATCGCGCTCACGTTATCTTCAACGGTAAGGTATTCGTGCCGCAAGCCGCGCAGCTTACTGATGCTGGACAGCTTAACCGCAACTTGCTGCTGTCGTCCAAAGCGCGGATTGACACCAAGCCCCAGCTTGAAATCGTCGCCGACAACGTGAAATGCACCCACGGCGCAACCGTTAGCCAGCTTGAGGCCGACGAAGTATTTTACCTGCAAAGCCGGGGGATTGATGCCGCCAGCGCCCAGCGGTTGCTGATATACGCCTTTGCCTACGAAATTTTAGAGAAGATTCCCATTGCCTCGCTGCGGGAGTCGCTTGCCTCCTCACCCCTCTTTCGCCCAAACTCCTAGTTCCAGACCCTTAATTCCAAACCCCTGCCATGACCCTTGCCCAAGAACGCACCCTCGCTACCAAAGTCCGCGCCGACTTCCCCATCCTGCACCAGGACATTCACGGGAAGCCGCTGGTTTACTTTGACAACGCCGCCACGTCGCAAAAGCCGCTGGCGGTGCTGAATGCGCTGGAGGACTATTACAAACGCTATAACTCCAACGTGCATCGCGGCGTGCATACCCTCAGCGGGCTGGCCACCGATGCCTACGAGGGGGCGCGAGATAAGGTGCAGCGGTTTGTGAACGCCGCCCACCGCGAAGAAATCATCTACACGCGCAATGCCAGCGAAGCCATCAACCTCGTTGCCTACGCTTGGGGCATGAACACGCTGCAACCGGGGGACGAGATCATCCTGACGGTGATGGAACACCACAGCAACCTGATTCCCTGGCAACTGGTGGCGCAAAAGACCGGGGCAGTGCTGAAGTTTGTGCGGCTGACGAAGACGGAAGAGTTTGACTTCGAGCATTATCAATCGCTGCTGTCGAACAAAACCAGGCTAGTGTCGGTGGTGCATGTGTCCAACACGCTGGGCTGCATTAACCCCGTGACGGACATCACCGCCGCTGCCCATCGGGTCGGCGCGAAGGTGCTACTCGATGCCTGCCAGAGCGTGCCCCACATGCCGATTGACGTGCAGGCGATGGATTGCGACTGGCTGGTGGCTTCGGGCCACAAGATGTGTGCGCCCACGGGCATTGGTTTCCTCTACGGCAAGAAAGAGGTGCTGCGGGCAATGCCGCCGTTTTTGGGGGGCGGCGAGATGATTGCCGACGTGTTCCTCGACCACGCCACCTATGCTGACATTCCCCACAAATTTGAGGCGGGAACGCCAGCCATTGCAGAGGCGATCGCCCTCGGTGCGGCTGTCGATTACCTGAGCGCCATCGGCATGGACAAGATTCACGCCTACGAAGCCGACCTCACCGCCTACCTGTTCCAGCGGCTGGCGGAACTGCCCGAAGTCCGCACCTACGGCCCCCGTCCCGATGCCCGTGGTGAAGGACGCGCTGCCCTGGCCGCCTTTACTACGGGCGCAGTGCATCCCCACGACCTTTCCACCATTCTCGACCAGGCAGGCATCGCCATCCGCGCCGGACACCACTGCACCCAGCCGCTGCACCGTGAGGTCAAAGCCCAATCCACTGCCCGCGCCAGCCTTTACTTCTACAACACCAAGGAAGAAATCGACACCTTCATTGCGGCGCTGAAGGAGGCGATCGAGTTTTTTTGCAGTGTGTTTGGATAAGCCACTTTACCCTTACAATCTGTGACGGAGTGTACACTTAAGGGATTTTTGGTATGGCTCTTTCTGTTGGCGCTCACGCCCCCGGCTTCACGGTCAAAGATACGAACGGCAACACGGTGTCTCTGGCAGACTACGCAGGCAAGACCGTCGTGCTGTATTTCTACCCCAAGGACGACACCCCCGGCTGCACCAAGGAGGCGTGCAGCTTCCGCGATGCCTATAGCGCCTACCAGGGCAAAGATATCGTGGTGTTCGGTGTGAGCCGCGATGACGAAGCCTCGCACCAGGCCTTTACGCAAAAGTTCAACCTGCCCTTCCCGCTGCTGGCAGACGTGGACGGCATCTTGACCAGCGCCTACGATGTAGACGGCGGCGGCTATTCCAAGCGCGTGACCTATGTGATCGACGGTGAAGGTAAGATTGCCAAGGTGTACGATTCGGTAAAGACCGAAACCCATGCAACGGATATTCTTGCAGATTTGGGACTGTAATCCCGCTGACATCTCGCTGACGTGTCAGTTTTCATGATTAAGGCGATCGCCCAGAGTGCTGCTTGGCGTAGGGTGAGGGATCTCGGAGCTTGCTCTCATCCGTTGCCTTTCGTGAGCAGTACTCTGCGCTTTGGTGGTCTTGTTTTGATTCCAGATTGCTTCGATTCAGCATTCCTCAAAACGGGCGGAGGGTGAGCAGCGTCACCTCTGGCGGGCAGAGAAAGCGGCCGGGTAAGTAAGTGCCCAGACCTCGATTCACATAAAGCTGATTGCGTCCGACCGAATGCAATCCCTGGGCCCAGTCCCAATGGCGGACGACGCGGGCACAGGCGCTATTGCCAAAGGGCAGCCAGCGGCGAACGGCGCAGGGCAGCTTGGCGCAGAGGTCAAAATACAACTGCTGGGGCGATCGCACGCCAGGAATCACGATCTGCCCGCCGTGGGTGTGGCCCGAAAGCTGCAAGTCTACGCGATAGTTGGCCAACGCCGCCGCACTGTCGGGATTGTGCGACAGCACCAGGCTCGGCCTGTCGGACGGCAGCGACTCCAGCACCTTGGGTGAAAACGCCTTCGACCAAAAATCCGCCAGCCCCACCAGCGGCAGGGCATCCCCCAGCGGATAGGCAATCTGGTTTCGCAGCACCTCGATGCCGGCCGCAGTGAGCGTGCGAGTAATATAATCCGCCGCGCCGGGTCGATAGGAATCGTGATTTCCCAGCACTGCAAAGCGTCCCAGTCGGCTGTGCAGCGCCCTGAGATGCCTGGACAGCGGCTCGATGGGGCTGGGGTCGTGGGTGACAAAATCGCCCGTCAGCGCCACTAGGTCTGGCTGGAGGCGGTTCACAAGGGCGATCGCCTCTTCTAGCAATTCATCCGACAGGCCCAGCCCGTCGTAGTGAAAGTCGGAAAGCTGGGCAATTCGTAGCCCGTCGCAGGAGGGCGGTAGGTCGGCGATGCGAACGGTAACGCTTTCGAGGGTGAGTGGGCCCGTGAGCAGGGGGTGCATTGTGGGAAAAGGGTTTGTATCAGGGCAATGGGAGGATTAGGACAGGAGCAGATTCGATTAATGCTGAAATTAATAATGCTGTTAACGCTGACACTTAACGCTGACACTGCCGCACGATGGGTCATGTCCACAGTATTGCAAACTTCATCTGAATTAACCTCCCTGCCAGCGTCCGTCCAAATGCGCCGCGTCACCTATAGCCCGTCCTACACGCTCGTTCCGACCTACGAATGCTTTAATCGCTGCACCTACTGCAACTTTCGCGCCGAGCCGGGAACCGATCGGTGGCTGTCGCTGGAACAGGCAGAATTCAGGCTGCGATCGCTCCCCCGTGGCTCCGTCATTGAAGCGCTGGTGCTGAGCGGCGAGGTGCATCCCAAAAGTCATCGCCGGACTGCCTGGTTTCAGCGAATCTATGACCTGTGCGACCTGGCGCTGCGGCTGGGCTTTTTGCCGCACACCAACGCTGGCCCGCTGAGCTATGAGGAACTGGCGCAGTTGAAGCAGGTGAACGCCTCGATGGGGCTAATGCTGGAGCAGGTCACGCCCGCCCTGATGCAGACCGTCCATCGCCATGCACCCAGCAAGCAGCCAGAAGTCCGCCTGCAACAGCTTGAGTGGGCGGGAGAACTGCGGATTCCCTTTACCACGGGGCTGCTGCTGGGGATTGGCGAAACGGCGGCCGACTGGGTAGACACGCTGACGGCGATCGCCCGCCTCCATCGCCGCTATGGGCATATTCAGGAGGTGATTTTGCAGCCCCACAGCCCCGGTTCCTCGCAGACCGAAATCGGCGAACCCTTTGCGCCGGAACAGTTGACAGAGGCCGTGGCGATCGCCCGCCAGCTCCTCCCCGCCGACATCGCCCTCCAAATTCCTCCCAACTTGGTGTCGCCCCAAACCCTGCTGGACTGCCTCGCCGCCGGAGCCACCGACCTCGGCGGCATCAGCCCCATTGATGAAGTGAATCCTGACTACGCCCATCCAAAAGCCGATGCATTAGCCGCGCAGCTTCGGCCCGGAGGCTGGCGACTCGTGCCCCGCTTGCCCGTATATCCGCAATACGACGACTGGCTGTATCCAGCGATTCGAGAACGGGTGCAGGGCTTCAGGGAGTGGATTTCAGAAACCGGGCAGTTCAAGCCGGAATCCGGAGAGCATGACGCTGACCGTTAACGCTGCAAATAGCCCTCGATCAGCAGGTCTGGCCCGATCGCCCGCCACTGGACGCGCTCCAGGGCGATCGCCTCGGTCATCAGCGTCAAACCCAGATCGCCGACGGGAGACGGAGCCGCTGCGCCGCCAATGATTTTGGGTGCGATAAAGGCGAGGACTTTTTGGATAGATCCATCGGCGATCGCCTTTGCTGCCAGCGTGCCGCCGCATTCCCACAGCACAGCCATTGCGCCGCGCGTGTAGAGATTCGCCATGACCGCTGCGGGCGTTAAATCCGCCTGCTCCACCACCTCCACGCCAAGTTTTTGCAAGTGCTGCTGAACGTCGGGATTTGCGCCCGTTTCGGTGAAAACGACGGTGGGCGTTTCGTCGGTCTGCCAGAGCTTCGCGTCGGCGGGCAAATCGAGATGGCGGCTCATCACCACCCGCAGCGGATTGTGGCCCTGTCCGTGGCTGGTCAGCAGCGGGTTGTCGCGGCGCACTGTGTTGCCGCCTACAACCACGGCCTCGCACCCGGCCCGCAGGTCGTGAACCACTTGGCGCGAGGCGGGCGACGTGACCCAGGCGCTATGGCCCGTCGTCGTGGCGATTTTGCCATCCAGCGTCATGGCATATTTCAAAATGCCCAGGGGCTTTTGGTGCGTCATGCGGTAGACAAAGGGTTCGTTGAGCGCCTGACAGGCCGCTTCCTCTACGCCTACTGTGACGGCAATGCCCGCCGCCCGCAGCTTTTCTAGCCCGCGCCCTGCCACCTGCGGATTGGGATCGACCATGCCCACCACCACCCGCGCCACGCCCGCCGCAATGAGCGCATCGGCACAGGGCGGCGTGCGGCCAAAGTGGCTACACGGCTCCAGGTTGACGTAAACCGTTGCACCCGCAGCGCGATCGCCCGCTTCTCGCAGCGCGAATACTTCGGCGTGGGGCTGCCCCGCCTGCGGGTGAAAGCCTTCGCCCACGATTTGCCCGTCTTTGACCACCACCGCGCCCACCATCGGGTTTGGAGCCGTCTGGCCCCGGGCCCGCTGGGCTAGCTCCAAACAGCGGCGCATCATCGGGCAATTCCCGGAGGAATCGCTTCGCGAGTCGCTCTCGTCCTGATTCAATGCCATGCTCCAGTCAGCGCGTAAGGTTAATTCCCACCCAGAAGGGGCCTAGGTAAGTTTAGGCGGCGATCGCCTGCTGCGTTTCCAGGCTAGCGCAGCGGCGTAGCACGAGTAGCATTCTTTGTGGCACTGCAAAATTTGTGTCACTGCAAACACTGCTCAGTCTTCCCACTTTGGGTCAAAATGGTTCGCGTTGATGATGACGAATACTCTGACGATTCATGAATGTCGTCCAGTCCACCTTTGCCAAGCCGCTGCCCTGCTCAGACCTGTCTGCTGAGGAGTCGGAGGTGCTGTATCCCCAGCCGTTTTGCCCAGAGGCGATCGCCCCCCATCGCCGCACCCCGTTCGACTGGGTGGTGAACCTGATAGCGATTGCCCTCGTCGCCGCTGTCTTTCTCAGTGCCCTGCTGCAATTCGTCTTCCTGGCGCTGGGTGTGGTCTTGCTCACTGTTGCCTTCTACGCCCTGTGTCGGCTGATCTGGCGGCTCTACGTCTGGCAATCTCGCAAATTCCACGCCGATTCCTGATTCCTAACTCCGCCTCAACATAAATCCGCCTCAACATAAATCCGCCTCAACATAAATCCGTCTCAACATAAATCCGCCTTAACATAAATCCGTCTCAACATAAATCCGCCTCAACAGAACTCTGCCTCGACCATGCAGCACCAGCAAATTCTCCGCATCTCTACCCAAGGCAAAACGCTGCAAAAAGTCACGGCTCAGGTGGCGCAGGTCGTCGCCGAGTCGGGCATTCGCACCGGACTGTGCAATCTGTTCCTGCGCCACACTTCTGCCAGCCTAATCATTCAGGAAAATGCTGATCCCGACGTGTTGCGGGATCTAGAAACCTTTCTGTCAAAACTGGTTCCCGAAGACTATCAATACATTCACAGCGCCGAAGGGCCGGACGACATGCCCGCCCACATCCGCACCGTGCTAACCCATACCTCCGAACAAATCCCTGTGGGTAACGGTCGGCTCTTGTTGGGAACCTGGCAGGGCATCTACATCTGGGAACACCGCCGCCACAGTCATACGCGGGAGTTGGTGGTGCATGTGTGGGGAGAGTGAGGGTTGGGTGTTGGCGGAGGAGCGAAGAAAGTAAAAACCACCCCATCCCTTCATGCTTGCTCTCCCTCTCCGCTCCCCTTTCGTCGGGCCCGCCGCTCATGGGCGCGGGTAAACTCACCGGAGGTCAGCGCGCCGATGATTGAAAGTTCGCCCGCCAGCAGCAGTCCGGCGCAAACTTCGGCAAAGGCGCGGGCGTGACCACTACCAGCCAGTCCCAGCAGGGTTAGACAGGCCTGCTGGCTAGGCAGTCCCGTGCCGCCGCCGACCGTGCCCACCACGAGATTCGGCAGGGTCACAGCGGCATAGAGGGAACCGTCGGGCGTGACTTCAAACCGGGTGACACCCACAGCAGACTCGGCGACGCAGGCGACATCCTGACCGCAGGCGAGATAGAGGGCGGCGAGGCCGTTGGCGTAGTGCCCCTGCACGCCGATAGTGCCCGTCAGCGTGCCTGCCAGGGCCGACATCCGCCAATAGTCCACCATTTGGGCGGGCGTGGCGTGCAGGCATTTTGCGACCAGATCGGCGGGCAGTGTGGACTCAGCGGTGACTTTCTTGCCGCGCACCGACAGAAACGACTGGGCGCTGGCTTTCTTGTCGCCCGACAGGTTGGCTTCTACGAAGGCATACTGCGGCTGGATTGGCGCGTGCTGCTGAATGTAGTCACAAATGGCCTGGGTGGCGATGGTGACCATGTTTTGCCCGGAGGCATCGCCCGTGGTGAACTGGAAGTCGAGGTAGACGTGGTTGCCCTCGACGGTTACCCGCAGGTCGATCAGCTTGCCGTGGCGCGTGGTGGCTTCGGCGACTTGGCGGAAGGTGTCTTGCTGGGCGATCGCCCACATGACAAACTTGCCTGCATCGATCAAATTGGCAAAGGCAAAGCCTGGAGCGCGACCCAGTCCCTCATTGAGCAGCAGTGTAGTGCAGCCGCCCGCCGCCGTTAGCAGGTGTGCCCCCCGGCTATAGGAGGCAACCAGCGCCGCTTCCGTCGTTGCCAGGGGCACGTAGTAATCGCCCTGGGCAAACAGGCCATTCACCCGCAGCGGCCCGGCAATACCGACAGGAACCTTGACCGTGCCGATGAAGTTCTCAATGTTGTTGCGGTAAGCCTGCATCTGCTCAGCCGTTTGCGGATCGAGCAGGGCAGCTTGCAGATTCTCTGCTGCGCCCAGGGCCTTCCAGCGGCGATCGACGGCAGCAGGCGTAATCCGCGACCCGCCAGGAAACTGGGGCGGCGGCTCCTGGGGCTTGGGCTGGAGGGCTTGCTCAAGCTGAGGAACGGTGCGCGACTGGAGCAGTTGCGCGAGGTGTTGGCCGGCGTGCTGGGCGTAGGTAGACATGGATAGCGGTGAGAGCGCGAGTTGAGAGTAGGAGGGCTGAGGGATTTAGGCTCGGCGGCTTCGAGCGGGTCAGTCCTGACTTGGCTCCGTTTTTGTGAACCCTAACCCCTCGATTCCCAGGTTATGCAGCAAATTTGCGAGTCGGGAAAAAGCGGGTCAGTTTTTCGGACTGGCCACGGGACTTTTGGGCAAGGGAACGTGCGATCGCCCAACAGGTGAACTATCCTAAGTCCTGACAGGATTTCCCGTATTTCCACTGATCCGCTGACCGAGGATCGGCACGGTGGAGGCGGGAGTTCAATGTTTTGCATGATTGCATGATCTGTTGCACCGGATGTTGCGCCAGAAGTTGCACCGGATCATGCACCCGCTATACCCATACACGCTTAGTGAATTTCTAATGGATGATCGTTCGCCTAAGTCAGCTTCTACTGTATCTACTGCGCTCTACGCTTTTTGGAAATTTTCTCGCCCCCATACGATTATCGGGACAACGCTCAGCGTGGCGGGAATTTTTGCGATCGCCCGCGCTCAAGTTGCCCAACCGTTCAGTACCTCGTGGGAAGCCGTGGCGATTCGCGAAGCGATCCTTGTGGGAATTGCCCTCTTCGCCTGTCTCTGCGGTAATGTCTACATCGTTGGGCTAAACCAGCTTGAGGATGTGGATATTGACCGGGTCAACAAGCCACACCTGCCGCTGGCATCGGGCGAGTTTTCGCGGCAGCAGGGCTGGGCAATTGTGGTAACTTGTGGGCTGCTGGCGTTGATGCTGGCGGCGGGGGGTGGGCCCTGGCTGCTGGCGACGGTCGGACTCAGCCTGCTAATTGGTACAGCCTACTCATTGCCGCCCATCCGTCTGAAGCGGTTTCCTGTGTGGGCCTCGTTGTGTATCTTCACGGTGCGCGGCGCGATTGTAAACCTGGGGCTGTTTTTGCACTTTAGCAACGGGCTGGGGCTGCCCAGCGGCATCCCGGCAGAAGTTTGGGCACTGACGCTGTTCATTCTTGGCTTCACGGGGGCGATCGCCCTCTGCAAAGACATTCCCGACCTAGAGGGCGATCGCCGATACCACATCCGCACCTTTGCCCTCAGTCTGGGCAAGCGCCCCGTGTTTCGCATCGTGCTGGGACTGATCAGCGCTTGCTATGGGGGCATCATTGTGGCTGCACCTGCTCTGTCTCGCGCCTCTACGGGCTGGCTGATAGCGACGCACGGACTGGCGCTGGCGGCCCTCTGGTGGCAACAGCGACAGGTCAATCTAGACGACCGCAGGGCGATCGCCCAGTTCTATCAGTTCATCTGGAAGCTGTTTTTCCTGGAGTATCTGATCTTTCCCATAGCCCTCTGGCTCAGCAAGTCCTAGAGCGCGGCATTAATTCCGATACGTTAACTTCAGAAGCCTTGAGGAATCAGCCGTATCGCGCCCTTCCAAACAAATCAGGCTAGGGGCTGAACCTTCCAAGCAACCAGATGTTGAGTAGATATGCTAGGTAGACCATTGATGACAGCCCCTAGCCTCTGCGCCTGACGAGTGCTTTACAAGTGCTTCATTTAGGACTTACGCAGTTGGTAGGACTTACGCGGCTGGGCGATTTCTCGCGGGCGCAGCCTG
>NZ_DVEA01000195.1:0-2830 GCF_015295965.1 Thermoleptolyngbya sp. M55_K2018_002 | reverse complement strand
TTGATCAATCACGAGTTGAATTGCTCATGATGCCATCATGCATATCTTCCTGAAGACTCGCAACTCTGTTCTTTCGCCGTAGGTTTTGCGTCACGAGTGTGATTACCCTATCCCTTCTGCATCCGGTCAAGCAGATTCCAGCCCAGGTTTGGAAGTTTGAGAATGAGTCGGTGATTCGCATTGGGCGAGCGACCGATAACAATGTGATTCTCTACAGCGCTGTCGTGTCTCGCCATCATGTAGAGCTGCGTCGGGTTGGCGCAAATTGGGAAATTGTCAACTTGGGCACAAACGGCACCTACCTGGACGGCAAGCGAATTACGCAAGTTCCACTGACGGATGGCGCAGTGATTCGGCTGGCCCGCTCTGGGCCGAATATTAAGATTCGCCTGGGCAGCGAAAACGGTGATGACCCACCTACGACCGGATTGGTGAGCGATCGCACGGTTGGGCAGCCTGCCTCCGATTTGCCCCAAGCCCCAACCGAAATTACCCGCGGTCGGCAGGAGGGCGATCCAGACTCTCCCGACGCAGCGACCAAAATCCATCGCCCACCGACTCCCGGCGGGGCAATTCCAGTGCCGCCCCATTTGCAGTTGCCTGATCCACCAACTTGAGTAGGAGGCGTGCCGCTAGTGGCCTTCTGGTGCGTCCCTCTCTCGGTCTCTCCAGGAATTTCAGGCGTGGCGAACTGCTGACTGAACTGTGACCTGGCAAGTTTTGACCTGGCAAGTTTTGACCTGGCAAGGTTTCGAGTAGGCTATGCCCAGTACCCCAGAGTTGCGCCTGGATTCATGCCTGGAGTGGCACAGGGGGCAATCCACGGGGGCAAGCGCTAGAGTTGAGTCATGGTTCTGCAAGACTCCTCCTTCAAGCCCTGCTATGACGAATCGCTGGAACAAAGACAATCCGTTTGATGACCCGCAACGGTGGGATGGCTCCGACTCCAAGTCTGACCGGGTGGGGTTGACCTGGCTGGTCGCAGCGGCGATCGCCACCAGTCTGCTCTGGCAATTGCCCATTGGCAACTACATCCTGTATCCCTTCAGCATTTTGGCGACCTGGTTTCATGAAATGGGGCATGGACTCATGGCCATGCTGCTGGGCGGCAACTTCCAGCAGTTGCAGATGTTCCCCAACGGCTCTGGCTTTGCGGTTCACAGCGGCGGCTTGTTTTTGGGGCCCGTGGGTCGGGCGCTGGTGGCGGCGGCGGGGCCGATGGGGCCGCCGATTGCTGGGGCGCTGTTTATTCTGTCATCGCGCAGCCGGCAGATGGCCTGCTATGCGCTGCTGTTTTTGGGGGCGCTGCTGATTGGGTCGGCGCTGATCTGGGTGCGATCGCTCTTTGGGCTGGTGGCCGTGCCGCTGTTGGGGGCGGCAGTGCTGGCGATTGCCCTCTCCGGCTATCCCTGGCTCCAGGTCTTCGCGATCCAATTTCTGGGTGTGCAGGCGTGCGTCAGCACCTATCACCAGATGGATTATCTGTTCACCCGCCAAGCCAATATCGGCGGGCAGGTCCTCCTGTCGGACTCTGGGCAAATCGCTCAAAACCTGCTGTTGCCCTACTGGTTTTGGGGCGGGCTAATGGCGATCGCCTCGCTGCTGCTGCTGGTCAAGAGCCTCCAGATCGCCTATCGCAATTAAGAGATAGGACTTACGCAGTTGGACAATGTCTCGCAGGCGCAGCCCAAGAGAAATTGTCCAAAATCCAAAGAGCTTATCGCAAGTGCGTAAGTCCTGAAGGGATTTGAATTCGGAGGTGAGGCAGCAAACAGAGTTTTGCCAATCGCTTGCCTAAGATAAAATTTTGCAGCCACTCAAGCAGGGTGCTGAAACCAATAGGCACTTTGGCTGTGCAGGTGAAATTCGCCGTTAAACCTGATTCTCAACCCCGATCCCAACGCTTTACCCCTTGAACATGGCCCGAGGCGACCAAATCTACGTTATGCGACCGCTCGCTGGCATGGACGGTGTGTATGAACACCACGGCATCGACTGCGGCGATGGCAGCGTCATTCACTACAGCAAAGCCACCGAGCCGCCGACGATTCGCCAGACAGAGTTTTCGGCGTTTTCCTGGGGCAACCGGGTGTTCGTCAAGCAATACACCGTTTGCTATTTGCCCGATATCGTGATTGAACGGGCCGAAAGTCGGCTGGGCGAACAGCGCTATAGCTTGCTCGAAAACAATTGCGAACACTTTGCGACCTGGTGCAAAACAGGCCGCAGCGTCAGCGAACAGCTTGCAACCTTTGGACTCGATGCCGCCATGCTCAACCCCCGCAGTTCGCGCCGCATGATGGAAGACGCAGTGCTGGCGAATGACCCCGCAATGGCGCTGCAACAGTTCGATCAGGCGCGACGGAATATGGCGATCGCCCGCGACCAACTCCAGCGACAAATGCAGGTAGCCCAGAAAGATATGGACACCTGGCATCGGGTCGCAGAACTAGCCCTCAAGCAGGGCAAAGAACCCGCCGCCCGCGCTGCGTTGGAGCGAAAAGTCGCCGCCAAACGCGAACTCACCGACTATCAATCCCAACTCGACCAGCTCGACATCCTCGCAGCCGACCTAGAGCGCAACGCGACAGCCCTACACCAGCGAATTGCGCTCTCTACTTCGCCAGAGCATCAGGATTGGGGCTGAACCTGAGTTTTGCGCCGATTTTGGACTCTGGATCTTAGATTGACAATTTTGGATGGATTGACGATTTTGGATGAGAGCTTTTGGCAGCGCCCAAAATTCAAACTCTACAATCCAAAATCGCCGATCTTCGGGGGGCTGCCGAAAGCCCCCGCAAAGCTCCCACAAAGCCCCCACAAGGCCCTA
>NZ_DVEA01000358.1:0-2831 GCF_015295965.1 Thermoleptolyngbya sp. M55_K2018_002 | reverse complement strand
GTCGGTGTAGGAAGAGGGAAGAGGGAAGAACGAAGAGGGAAGAGGGAAGAACGAAAAACGAAGAACGAAGAGGGAAGGGTGACGGGCAATCCAAAATCACCAATCTAAAATCTAGAATCGACATAAGCCCAGCCCCTGGGATCGTTGATGCTGCTCAGATCAGCGCTTTCGCAGGCGAGAACACCCGACGTTCTGCCAGCACTTCGTGATAGAGTGCCACAATCTGTTCTGCCTTGTGTTCCCACTCAAACTGGCGGGCATGGGCGATCGCCCCTTGCGACAGGTGCGATCGCAGCGCCTCGTCTTCCACTAGCCGTTGAATTTTTTCTGCCAGCGTAGACACCAGATGCTCGCGGGAATGCAGCGGAAGGGTAAAGCCCGTATTGGGGGTCATGTATTCGGCGATGCCGCCATTGTCGGCAACGATGCAGGGCAGTCCCGCCGCCATCGCCTCCAGCACCACCGCTCCGCCAAATTCCCGAATCGACGGAAAGCAGAAGATGTCCGCCTGACTGTAGTAGCGATGTGTTTCTGAATGAGGAACCCAGCCTGCGAATTCTACAATGTCTTGCAGGTCAAGCCGCTGCGCTAGCGCTTCTAAATATTCCCGCTCGGCTCCGTCACCCACAATGGTTAGCCGAGTTTTCGATAATGCAAGGGGCTTAATCTTTGCCAGCGCTTCTAGCAAAATGTCTGCGCCTTTGTAGGGCACCAAACGACCGACGAATAGCAGGTTGATGCGATCGCCCTTCTCTCGTTTTGCACCCCGCCCAAAGAACTCCGTCGGAATTCCATTTTCGTAAAACAATCGGAGGCGATCGCCCAATTGAAACCGCTTTTGCAGCATCCCAAAGGTATAGGATGACCCGGCTAAAACGCGATCGGCTTTTTGATAGGTTGCTCGATATCCTGGCAGCAGCAGACCCAGCCCCCGCAGAAAGTTAAAGTACGAAAATTCCCGGCGGGCGATCGCGCTGAACCCTCTGGGAAAAGGAACGCCGCCATTCACCGGACCCAGAATAAACGGCGTTTGTCCGCAAGCCTGCGCCAACTTCACCGGATAGCGCGGCATCATCGGCGTGATGGCGTGAACTAGGTCATATTTTCCCCGCCGGACATCGGTGTGAAACAGCCGATAAACTCGATGATTAAATTCCTCGTATAGCAAGTAAGCCAGCGCGTTATGCAGCGGCCAATTCACCCGACCGTTGATCACGGTCAGACGATCAACCAGGTGATAATATCGCCGCATCAAGCGGCTTTCGGAAATGTAAAAAACCTTCTGATCTGGCGCAACTTGCTCCAGCGCATCTCGGTTGCGTTCGTGAGTGATTAATGTCGCATCAACTCGGTCACAAATTGTCCTGAAATATTGATACCCCACGCTGGGCACAGACGGTAGATCCGGATTGCACTGCTCAATCAACAACAGAACTCGAAGCCGATCTGCTGACATACATTGCTCCCTGATCTGGTGGTCTTTGGGTTGATTGCTGGATAGTCATTTGCCCGCTGAATCTTTTTCAAATATTTCTGCGAGTCGCTGTCGAACCGTTTCTAGAGTTATTTAAGAGGGAAGCGCACGGTTGGCATAGTAGTGTGCAAAACGTTTTGTAGCCGTCTGTAACCACCTGAAACTCGGCTTGACGGGAGGGCGATCGCCCCAAAACTGGCTCCAAAATTGGGGCAGATGGGCGATCGCTCTTTCCGCTCTGTGCCTCCAATTCATCTCTACTTTATGAGGCTTCATTAAATCTTTACGAAAAAGCTGCCGAGACAGACCGGGAAATCCCTGAGAATCTAGCCAGATAAAAGTCTGTAGAAGACTTTACATTGACCCAAGGGTCGATAGTTTTGGGTGGATGCTTTTCTGAGCCGACAGGCAGAAAAGCCATCTTGTTGCAAACTTTTCAAACACCATCATGACGCTGCTCAAACTCACTGCTGCCCAGCCCAACCAGGGTTCTCTCGTGCTGTTTCCCCAAACCATCAGCACGGGCACAGGCTTTTCCGTCAGCTTTGACCTCTACGCCTATGGCGGCAGCGGCGGCGATGGTATTAGCTTCTTTCTGGTGGATGGCAACGCCACGCCGACCCAGTCCGGCGGGTTTGGCGGCTCCTTGGGCTACGCGCCGCGAAACGCCGAGCCGGGTCTGGTCGGTGGTTACTTAGGCATTGGGTTCGACGCGGTGGGCAATTTCTCGATTGCCTCCGAAGGGCGCGTGGGGGGACGGCGGCCGCCGCTGCAAGATTCGGTCGGGGTGCGCGGCAGTGAGGCAAATAACTATCGCTACCTTACAGGCAGTCGGACGCTGCCCATCAGCCTAGACAATCCGGGGGGGAATCGCACCCAGGCGCGGCGGGCTGTGCAGATTGAACTGTCGCCGGCCGGGCTGCTGTCGGTGTTTGTCGATCTGAACGGCGATCGCGACTTTAACGATCCTGGCGAAGTGGTGGTTGATCGATTCAACGTGGTGCAGGCGGGCAATGGCCCCGTCCCCGCGACGTTCAAAATTGGCTTTGCGGCGGCGACGGGGGCGCTGACCAACAACCACGAAATCGACAACCTTACGATTCTTTCGTTTAACAAGCGGCCGCTGCCGGGGTTTTCGGTCGGCGGCGCAAACATCATCGGGGGCGATCGCAACGACGTGCTGACGGGCGGCCGGGGCAACGACACCATCGACGGGCGCGACGGCAACGACACCCTGCGCGGCGATCTCGACAACGATACCCTCCTGGGCGGCGACGGCAACGATCAACTCTTTGGCGGTCGGGGCGACGACTTACTCATTGGCGGCAATGGCAGCGATACCCTCTCCGGCGATCGC
>NZ_DVEA01000229.1:0-2851 GCF_015295965.1 Thermoleptolyngbya sp. M55_K2018_002 | reverse complement strand
GGGGAAACCGCCTTAAAGTCCCCCTTTTTAAGGAGGATTTAGGGGGATCTTGCAAGCTTTGCTACAAACAGTAGGACGTTTCAAACATCCTCTAAGAGTGCAAGGCTTTTCAAGATTTCCTAAAAGCCGTTTTTCGTAGCGTGGCAGGCATTGGGATTGGGATTGGGATTTGGCGTTTAGCATCCTCCCGACTCCCCCTCTGCCCAATGCCTTGCAACTCAGATGCCAGATGAGGAATGCCAGATGAGGCTAAAAGGCTAATTGACTTAGATTCTCATCTAGCGGCTCCATTCGTGTTTATCTTGCAAGGAATTCTGTATGTCTTCATCGCCCGATGCACTGTGGCTCAACGTCAGCCCTGCGCTGCAAAAATTCGATCGCCCGCTGCTAAAGCATCTGGCGCAATATGGGGCGATCGCCCACTGGCAATATTGCCAGACCCAGGACGAAGCCGTGTCGATGGCAGCGGCGCTGGTGCTACTGCACGACTATCTCAAGCAGGGCGATCGCCCGGTGCATCTGCTGGGGCATGGCATCAGCGGCGCACTGGCCCTACTCTATGCGCGGCGACATCCCGAACGAGTGCGATCGCTCACCCTGCTTTCCGTCGGCGTATATCCGCTGGTAGACTGGCAGGCGCACTACTACAGCCGCTTTGCCCTACTGCCCTGTAGCCGCGAAACGGTGCTGGCGCAGATGGTGCCCACTCTATTTGGGCGACAGTCCTGGCCAGTCACGCAAGAATTGATTCAGCTTTTGGAAAAAGACCTGGACAACTCACTGTCGCCCCACACGCTATATCGGCGGGCAAGCTTGTTTCCTGGTGGAGTGCCCGTGCCGCTGCTGGTCTGCGGCGGCTCAGAAGACGCAATCATCGACCCCAACGCGCTGGACGGCTGGCGACCCTGGCTCAAGGACGAAGGCTTCTTCCAAAAAGATGAAACAGGCTGGACTCTACCGGGCGATCGCCTGTGGCAATGTCCGGGTGGGCGCTATTTCTTTCACTATCACTTTCCCCAGTCCACGGCTGAGCAAATTCTAGACTTTTGGCAATCCTTCTCGCGTCTGCCTGTCCAACACTCTGCATTCGAGATTGCATCTGCGGGCTAGGGTGAAACCTTCAGTCATGCTTACCTCAATCCTTATAGCTATGCTTACCAACATCGTTCTCAAATGAATCCTCTCTGCATTCTTGGAATTTGGCTGGTCACGGTCTGTTTCTGTCTGGCCGTTTGTTTTGCAGTTCAGGACGGGATAGCGCGACTCAGGCGACTGCATCAGGTTCCGTGCAGCCGCTGTGCTTACTTTACTGGGGAGTATCACTTGAAATGTGCGGTGCATCCCTGTCGGGCGCTGTCGGAATTAGCAATCGGCTGCACGGATTATGAACTCAAGACAATGCCACAGCCTGCAATCCTGCAAGGCGCTCATCTGATTAGACATCTGATTAAACAAATAATGACTGCTGGTAGGAAAATCGTGCCTCTGGTTCTGTGGTATAACGTTAGAGAAAATGATAATCATTCTCATAGCTGCTAGCTGCTTTTCTAATCGTTTTCCCACTAGACCTGTACCTGAGGATGAGTACCATGACCCCTCCCAAAGCAACCTGGCAACAGGCAGGCTCAGCCATTCGCTATGTCTCTCCAAAGCGCATTTCCATTGTCGTTGCGTCGGCGATCGCCCTCGGTTTGGGCAGTTGCACCACTGCTTCCACTAGCAACAATGCCGAATCCCAGCCGCCGACAGTCGCCGATACGCCAGAACTCCGGGTCGTCACTACGTTTATTCCAATGACCCAGTTCACAAAGGCTGTGGCGGGCGATCGCGCTGAGGTGACGCAACTCCTGCCAACCAGTGTCGGCCCCCACGACTATCAGGCCCGCCCCGAAGATGCCCAGCGGCTTGCCCAGGCAGATGTGCTGGTGAAAAACGGACTGGAAATGGAATCATTTTTGGATAGCTTGATTGAAAACGCAGGAAATACAAACCTGAAAGTGATTGACTCCAGTGCTGGTATAGCCACGATCACAACTGAGTCTATTGAAGGAAAAGCCCACGATCACGGGCACAGCCATAGTCACGATCACGATCATGCTCACGATCATGCTGAGGAAGCCGCAAGCAAACCGACTGCCCATAGCCATAGCCACGGAGAGTTTAACCCACATGTCTGGCTTGATCCAAAGCGGGCCGTCCAGCAGGTCGAAAATATTCGCGATGGGCTGATTGCGGCCGATCCCGACGGGCAGACCGTTTACACCGCCAATGCGGCCGCCTACATTCAGCAATTGCAAGCGCTGGATGAAGAAATTACCCAACAGCTACGGCCGTTTGCCAATAAAACCTTTGTCGCCTTCCATGACTTCGCACCTTACTTTGCCGAAAGCTATGGGCTAAAGGCTGAGTTTTTGGTCGATGTGCCAGATGTCAACCCATCGCCCCAAGACGTGAAGCGCGTCATGGATACGGTAAAAGCCAGTAATCTAAAAACGCTGCTGACGGAGCCTCAAAGTGGAGAAGATGCGTTTGCGGCGATCGCCCAAGATCTGGACGTGAACATCAGCACCTTTGACCCGATGGAAACAGGCGGCCCCGAAGCTTTGCAGCCGGACTACTACATCGCCACCATGCGGCAGAACGTAAAGGCGCTGGTGTCTGCATTCACGGACGGATCAATGCAATCGGTCTTGCCACACTGGACGATTCAGAAAACCAGCACCGTGCTGCCGCAGCGAGTCAGTCTGAGGCTCTAGCCCGCCGTTTAACTCACTGTCCAGCCCACAGTGCAACAAATCTTAGAGGATGTTTGAAAAGTCCTACTGTTTGTAGCAAAGCGTGCAAGATCCCC
>NZ_DVEA01000028.1:0-16183 GCF_015295965.1 Thermoleptolyngbya sp. M55_K2018_002 | reverse complement strand
CAGCTTTATGAAAACAGCTTTACAAAGGGGCAAATTGCAGATTCGCTTTGATATAGCCTCTATCCCAGGCTTTGAGCAGGCTCCTGAGGAGATTGCCTGAGTCTGGTAGTCGGCTAGAGGCACAACCAAATACACGAATCACATAGCAAACAATGAAGCTGCTATGACATACAAGAATGGACAAATTGAAGGGCTGAAACCAGAGAGCAACTGACAAGCTCAGCGCCTTCTGGCTCAGAATCGTTTGGATAGCAACCCTCAGTCTTCTGTAGAAGCTGCTACAGAAAACGTTGTGGCTAGTAGAAGAAACACCAGCGCGAGTTTTAAAAGTTCTGAGTGACCGTTTTAGGTCACAAGCTGCAAGCCGTCGTAGACCGACACGTTTAACCCGCAACCAGTAGTAGATTTCCGTAGCGCTCCCAGACTCGCTGGTCTGAAGCCAAGCACCCTTGTAAAGCAAACACAGGCCAATCTGAATTTTCTCAGTATAACCCGCGATCGCCCTATTCAGCCCAGAAGCCCCTGAGGAAATCCCTGACATGGTTACCCTTAATACGGCAGTGTTATCTGCAATTCGGCAGACTCGGCAAACCCATACTTAGCAAGCCTGCTGACCACGCTGCTGGCAATTTTAGAGGCGGCGTAGCCATACTAGGCAGCAAGTTTTAGCAGTGCTTACACGCAAGAAATTTCAGCGTGATTGCATTATAAAATGCAAAAAACACAGGAACTCTACGCGAAAACACGTAAAAACCTGCGAACTTTCTGTGAATCTACAGGTCTGTTTTAGGTTCTTAAAAATGGAAAACAAGCTGTTTCCGGGTTATTCCTGATTTCTGTCTAATAAGAGCTAATAAGAACTGTAAGAACTGCACTGTTCACCATACTTCTTGCGCTGCGGCTAGATTTTTTCGCCCTGCGGCTGGATTAGCAGGGATAGTCCGACCGTCCAGGCGATCGCCACCAGCCAGCCCCCCAGAATATCGCTGGGATAATGCACGCCCAGATAGAGCCGCGTCCAGGCGATCGCCAGCACAAACAGCACCCCAAACAGCACTGCCCACGGTCGCCAGCGCGACGACCCCAGCAAAATCAGCAGCACGACCACGATGGCTACACTCGTCATGGCATGTCCGCTGGGAAACGAGAAATCGTGGGGTCGGGGTGTGCCAGAGTCCCACAAAAAGGGGCGATCGCGCTTCCACAGGTCCTTGAGTTCAATATTGATCAGAGTGTTGCCGGCCAAGGCCAGCACCACATAGAGAAGCGATCGCCAGCGTTTTAGCGCGGCTAGGGCAATCGCCATCAGCCCTGCTAGCGGCGGCAAAATCCACGGCGACCCCAGCCGCGTGATTCCCTGAGCGAGGCGATCGAGCGTGGCCGTAGCGGTGGCGTGAACGGCCTGCAAAATCGGCTCGTCCCAGGGAAAATCGCCCAATTTCCACACGCCAAACCCCAGCAGCCCAAAGCCCGCCAGCGGCAGCCCCACACCCAAAATCCACAGGCTGGTCACAGGAGACGTGGTCAAAGCGATTTCTTCCTGAGCCAACCCCTCTTTTACGTCGTCTGCCATGCTCTGCTCCCCATCCCTTCTGGCTTGCCCAATCTCAAATCCCTAACCTGGATCTGTGGGTGAAATTGTGAGACGTTCCACAAAGACTCTGGACTGCCAACCCAAGAATCGTCAATCCAAAATCCAAAATCCAAAATCGCTCTGAGTGTGGCACAAATCCACCCGCCCAGACCGCTTCTTGCGTCACAAACGATGTTTTCCGAGGATATGGGCAGAACTGGAAAAACCGTAGAAAGAATAATTTTTCTAACGAGTTTTTTGTCCTGGCGGGTGGGCTTCTAGAGTTGGACTATACTGCCATCAGATCTGGGGTCGGTTAACGAGTTGGAGAGGATGCACCATGCTCACGCCTCGCAAACGGACTGCTCTAGGGCTGGCGATCGCCATTGGTCTATTCGGCTTGTTTCTGGCTCTGCTGCTGGGGACCGGGATGCCGGGGGCGATCGCCGACGACGCGCCGCCTGCCCCTGCTGACAACCCCTATCTGCAACCCGCGCCGACTCAGCCCGTTGGCTATTACGACTATTTTGGCAAGCTGCTTAGCCCCGCCGAAGCGCGATCGCTCGTGGCCAGCATCGGGCTAGACCCAGACGACCCCACCGCCTATCCCCGCATTGGCGCGGTCGAGATTACAGAAACCTTGCTAAAGCAGGGGCGCGAAATTTTCTTTGATCGCGATGTGGGCGATATGTTTGGCTTGCAGCGCGTCTTTGGCTTTCAAGATGGCGTGACCCGCCTGCTGCCGGAATATATCCTGGCGGTGCTGCGGCAGGGCATGGTGCCCACCAGCAACCTCAAGATTTATCCATTGCGGCGGATTCAAGTGGGCGATCGCACGCTGTTTCCGGCAGTGCCCGTCAGCACGGGGTTTGAGCTAAAGCGCCACGGCTTTCGGTTTCGCACGCTGGGCGATATTCTCCAGAGTTTTTTGCCGATCGGCCTCAAGCTCTCTGGCGATATCACCTGCGCCGTTTGCCACGCCATGCTTGATCCCAAAGGCAATGTGCTAGACGGCGTGCCCAATGGCGACCTGAATATTCCGCTGTTCATTGCGCTGGCTCCCAACAGCGCCGCTGGGTTTGCCCGATTGAATTTCGACCCGCTCGATCCCCAGTTTCAGGGCAATGGGAAGCAGATTATTGACAGTAATGGCCAGCTTGTGACGCTGCCCGACCCCAAAAAGCTGGAATTTGCCTTTGACAGCGCCGTGATGGACGTGCCCCAAGGCAACTTTGAAAGCTCTCCTGATCGAATCAACAACACCACGCAAATTCCCACTGCGTTTAGCTTTCAAAATCGACCATTTGGTTTTGATGGCAACTTTGCAGTCGGGCCCTTTGGTGGACTCAGCGCGATTAACAACGCAGTGCATTCCTCCGAGGTGAATCTGCTAGCGGCAGCGCAACGCAGCGCCGAGGCGCTAGGTATTGACCCCGAAGTGTATTTGGGGGTAGTGCTGCAAAATGCGGTCGATCGCAAGATTCGCCTACCAGAGGGAGATGCCGTCAAGCCGTCGGTATGGCTGCGGCAGGTCGCGCCCGATCTCACAAAAGCAGAACTGGAAGATCAGATCCCTGCGCCAGGTGCGGGCACCTATCCGCTGCTGGAGCCGAGCCTGTTTACCTACAACGGGCTGATCTTTACGCCAGACAGCGATCGCAAAACCGACATTGCCAGCGGCCCCTTCCTGTTCGCCAACAATGCTATGGCTGCGTGGCAAGATAGCCTAGTGCCGCCGCCTAACCGCAGCGAGG
Source organism: Thermoleptolyngbya sp. M55_K2018_002 (assembly GCF_015295965.1). Taxonomy (NCBI): domain Bacteria; kingdom Bacillati; phylum Cyanobacteriota; class Cyanophyceae; order Oculatellales; family Oculatellaceae; genus Thermoleptolyngbya; species Thermoleptolyngbya sp. M55_K2018_002. The sequence continues at coordinate 12,856 of NZ_DVEA01000028.1, read as the reverse complement.
AAAACCGTCTGGCGTTGGAGAGTGGTTCTGTGGCACGGGGAGCCAAGGTGTTTGAGCAGGCAAATTGTGCCACTTGCCATATCCCGCCGTTCTACACCGACAACCAGATCCACCCAATCGCCGAAATCCAGACGAATCCTGCACGCGGGCGATCGCGCTTGGGGTTGGAGAGATTTTTAGTGCCGCCGAAGCTCTACACCTTCGATACACCCGTGCCGCCCCCTGCTGAGGCTGCTACGCTGGATGTGCCAACTGAAGGCATCGCCGATAGCCCGACCAGCCTGCCAAAGGGCATCTCGCCAGACGGCGGCTACAAAACTCTGTCGCTGCGCGGTTTATTTATCACTGCGCCCTATCTACATGATGGCGGGGTTGCGGTGAGCAAAAACGCGCTGGTGATTAAAACAGATGGCTCTTTTGAAGTTACCAATCCGCGCCAAATGGGCCTATCAGCAACACTCTCGCGAGGCATTTTACCTGATGCCGCCAATAGCCTTACGGCTTTGGTCGATCGCCAGCTCCGCGCCCTAGTGGTCGCCGCCAATCAAGCCGATCCCGCCTTGGTTCGTAGCAATTTAGATGGAACTGGGCACCCCTACTATGTAGATGCGGAGGCTGGCTTCACCCCGCGCCAACAACGCGACTTGATCAACTTTTTGATGGCTATTGACGATAAGCCTGGTCAGTACTAACTCAAGGCTGATTTGGCAAAATTATTTGGACAGCACTAGCTCCCACTCCTGGCTGGTGGCATTCCACACTGGAGCCACTGTTTCACCCACCACATAGGGGCCCCAGTAGCGGCGCGATCCATCCTGGGCAAAGGCGGTGATCACGTCACCCGCCTGCACCCGCAAATCCGCTTCGCCTTCGGGCAGCGCCAGCAGCAGACCTTTGGTGCTGCCTTCTTGCGGTGCAAAGTCCCAATGGATGGGTTCGCCATAGCTCTCTGAGCCATCCGCGTTGCGGGTCTTCGCTTGGCGAGAGAGCAGCGCGACCCGCACGGGATGGTCGGTCTGGTTGCTGACTCGCAGGGCCCCTGCCTGGGCGATCGCACGTTGAGGCGCGGTGGGGGTGGCAGGTGCGGCAATGGGCGTAGTCGTGGGTGCAGCAGTGGGCGGCGATGCGGCTGGAGTGGGATTGGCTGCGGCAGGCGGGCTGGGTTCGTCTTGCACCGGAGGCGGATCTACTGGCGACGGCACGCCTTCATATTGAATGGAAATTTGGAACTGGCTGAGAAACCAAACCGTCAACCCCAACAGCACAACGCCAATGGCAGCAGGGTAAACACCTCGCTTTGTCATGATTTTCATCTTCCGCCCCTGCTCTCGATGGATGCCCAATAGATGCCCAGTAGATGCCCAGTAGATGCCCAGTAGGATGCACGAACCTGATATATAACGAGCTATGTGAACTTTCTCCTCTAATCTAATCAGTCAGACTAGGTTTGCGGACGGCAAATGCTAGATAAATGCTAAAAGTTTGGGGCGATCGCCCCAGGATGTCCCAAATCCCCCCAAACGCACCGGGCGATCGCCCCACATGCTAAAACGGATGAGAATCGCCGCTGTTTTCATAGGCACTAACACTTACGCTTCAATCTAGTCTTCTACCGAAATCTCTCAACCTAAATAGCGCTACCTATGGCTCAAACTTCTACTCCCCGCGTCTTGCTCGTCGAGCCAGATGAGATCCTGGCCCACAGCTTGAGCAATGACCTGCGCGAATCGGGCTACGAAACCGCCATCGCCCACGACTACACCACGGGGATTCGCCAAGCCGCCGAATTTCAGCCATCGCTGATTGTGATCGACCGGATGCTGGGCGGCGAGTCGGGTCTATCGCTCTGCCAGCAGCTACGGGCCAGTGGAGCGCGAGTTCCTGTGGTGCTGCTGATGGCGCGGGATCTGGTAGATGATCGGGTGGCCTGTCTGGAGGCCGGAGCCGACGACTATTTTCTCAAGCCCTATCGCAGCGATGATTTTCTGCGCCTGGTGCAGCTTTACCTGAAGCCAGATACCTCCGGCAGCGAACAACTGCGGTTTGCCGATCTGGTTTTGGATCTGTCTACCCGCTGCGCCCTGCGGCAAGATCGGGTGATTGACCTCACCATGAAAGAGTTTGAACTGCTGAAATACCTCATGGAGCATCCGCGAGAAGTGTTAACGCGGGAGCAAATTCTAGAAAACGTCTGGGGCTACGACTTTATGGGGGAGTCGAACGTGATTGAGGTGTATGTGCGCTATCTGCGGCTCAAGATCGAAGACGAAGGCGAAAAACGGTTAATCCAGACGGTGCGCGGCGTTGGTTATGTTTTACGAGAAGCGTAAAAGGTTGGAAAGGTTGGAAATGAATAATATGAATCGCTGGGTGAAGCGGGGATTTCACGTGATCTGTATGACGAGTGCAGTCGGATTGAGCGCCCTGCTGCTGGGCTGTAGCCCTAGCCCATCGGAGGTGTCGATGCCAGAGGTGCCCTCCGGCGGTGGCCCACAGGAAACAGCAACCCAACCCTTTCGGGGGCAGGTTTTGCCGATTTCGGCAGAAGTGGAAATTGGCGATGAGCAGATTCAGCTAGAGGTGGCCCGCACGCCCCAAGAGCAGGCGATGGGGCTGATGTTTCGCACCGAACTGCCGCCCGATCGGGGAATGCTGTTTCCGTTTGAGTTTGCGCGGCCCGTTCAGTTTTGGATGCAGAACACGCTGATTCCGCTGGATATGGTGTTTTTGCTGGATGGCGAGGTGAAGGAAATTGTCGCCAGTGCGCCGCCCTGTGAAAGCCAGCCCTGTCCGACCTATGGCCCGACGAGGCAGCGGGTGAACCAGGTGATTGAACTAGCCGGAGGACGAGCGGCGGAACTGGGCTTGCAGGTGGGCGATCGCCTCGATATCCGCTTTTTGGACGCACCCCGCCCAACCAATACTGCTCCTTAGCAAGGCTCCTGAATTCGAGATACAGGATTAAGCCTGCTTCACCAGCTTTGCCCGCGACTCGATGGTGAATTCGGGAATGTCGTGCAGTTCGTCTGCCTCCAGCGCGTACTGCTCGCAGACCAAACTGAGGCGATCGCCCTCGGTTTTCAGACCGTTGATGGAATGCGTCAGGTTGCCCTGAAACCACACCAGCCTATTCACCCGTGGGCGAATCTGCCCCACCTGCTGGCGGTGGTTTCGCAGCACCAACTCCCCACCCTCCAACGGCTCCGGCACTTGCACATACAGCACGCTGACGCAGACGGGCGGCTCGATGGTTTTGCAATAGGATCGCAGCGATCGATCAATATGCGGATCGACCCGCGATCCGCCCTTGAGCAGCAGCGGATTCAGATAAAAGGCGTTGCAGTCGGGCTGGAGCGCGATGTCCAGATAGGGTTTGAAATAGGGAAACTGTGCTTCGACGTGCGATCGCCCTTCGCCGCGAAACACGACCGAGAACCCCTTCGTGCCGACAAAATCCCGATTCAAATTATTCACTGCAAAATAGCGGCAGGCGCGAATCTGCCCCCGCAACTCGGTGAGATAGTCGTCGGAGAATACGTTTTGCTGCTGGCGGAAGTAGGGCATGGTAGGGCTGTGGGATCGGCAGCGGGGGATAAATAAACTGAGTTCGACAAGGTGCAAAAGTCTATAACGAAAAGCTGAGACTGGATCTGAAGTTAAACGAAGTTAAAGCAGATCAGCTATCACCTCCGTCGTATCACGCCTCCATGTCATCCAAATTCCCACAAATCTTCTATGACCTCGATGACTTTTGCCGAGCCTTCCGGCAGCCTTCTAAGCGATCGAACTCATGTTAAACCAGCGTCATACATGCTTTGCGTAGATCCGCTGGAGTTTGCCGCATTTCGGGCGATCGCCCCTGTCTTTGTCCCCAAAAGCGGCACACCTTTCCGTAAATCAATCATGGTAGCCATCGAAAACCTTCCGCTATGCTGAGCCTAGACAGCAAACAAATGTCCATCATCGTAGATATCTGGTCAGCTTCTAAGCATATAGAAATCTAAATAAAGGTCTAAAGAGATCAGAACTATAGAGCCAGCGTTAATTTCCAGCTTTCGCTTTGGCACTTTAGGTCAGTTTAGGTTAAGTTTGGTAACAGCCCTGGCGATCGCGCTAACCGCAAAATCGCTGGCACAGTTGCCGTAGACTCGTCGGCTTGCCGCCCTCAGGGTGTCCAGGCAGATCCTCGCCAACTTCTTCACCAATCCGCACACGTTATGCAGGCAAGGTCCACTAACCAGTCCATCGACGCTTCTAACCCTCTTTTAGGGATGACATCTGCCTTTGTGGACAGCGCCAGCCTGTCGGCGACCGAAGAAACGCCCGATACGATGGAACCGACTCATTTTCGCGGGCATTACGCAAGCTGCATGGAAATGCTGGCTGACGCGCCGACGGTTGTCGCTTACCTGGATGATCACCGCACCTGGTTTCGCCGCTGTGCCCAGCCGATGGACGCGGCTCCCTTGGGGGACAACGGCTATGCCCTAACGATCGGTCGCTTTGGCGCATTTGGCTATGAGGTGGAACCCAAAATTGGCCTGAACCTGCTGCCTCAGGATCAACGTGGCTTCTATCGAATTGAGACGATTGACATTCCGGACTACGTTGCACCGGGCTATGAGGTGGATTTTCAGGCCGCGCTGCATATGGTTCAGCCCGCAGATGCAGCGACGGACAATCTTGCGGAACCCGTGCTAACCCGCGTAGAGTGGGAGCTTGACCTGGCGGTTTCGATTCAGTTCCCTCGCTTTATCCAGGCGCTTCCCAAGGCGCTGGTGCAAACAACGGGCGATCGCCTGCTGAACCAGATTGTGCGCCAGGTTTCTCGCCGCCTCACCCACAAAGTGCAGGACGATTTTCACAGCAGCCACGGCATCCCCTTTAGCCGCAAGCGGAAGTGGAGCTAGGGGCAAAGTCCTGCCCTTCTCACGGTGCTGCTTCTGAGGCAAGCGAATTCCGACTCTCACCCTGATCCCTGCTTCCCTCTTGTCATACTATGGTGTGGAACGTCCGCCCTGACGGGGCTGGATTCAGTGCCGGGGATCATGTCACGTTTCTCCTCTTTCCTGAAATCGTCTGCGCTTCAGCCGCTTCGCCTTGGGCTGTGCCTGGGGCTATGGCTCAGCGCCGCCCTGCCCACCACTGCCCAGGTGCGCGGCGACAGCACGCTGCCCACACCGACCCAGGTGCAGCGCCAGGGTAACGAGTTTGAGATTACGGGCGGCACGCAGCGGGGCGGCAACCTGTTCCACAGCTTTGAGCAGTTTTCACCGGGCGATCGCACGGTGACGTTTCGCAATGTGGACACTGTAGAGCGGCTGATCACCCGCGTCACGGGCGGTACTCCCTCGGAGATCAACGGCATTCTCCGCCTATTGCAGAGCGACGGGCAACTCAGCCCTGCCGATTTTTTTCTAATCAACCCCAGCGGCATTTTATTTGGAGAAAATGCTCGCCTGGACGTAGGCGGCTCCGTCATTTTCAGCACCGCCGAACGAATTCGCTTTGCCGATGGCACTCAGTTCAGCGCCCGCAATCCGCAAGCGTCGCCGCTGCTGACCGTCAGCATTCCTACCGGGCTACAATTTGGCCCCGCGCCTGCGCCAATGGTGAATGCTTCGTTTAGTCTTGCGGCAAATTTTTCGCGTCCGCTGCGGAGAACGGGCTATTTCGGGACATCTAGATACGCTGGGCTAAGCGTGTTGTCGGATCGGGCGATCGCCCTGATCGGCGGCAATCTGGATTTTCCAGGCGGCGAAATCACCGCACCGGGCGGGCGCATCGAGTTGGGCAGCGTGGCCCAGGCGGGCACGGTCGGGCTGGTTCCCACAGCACAGGGCTGGTCGGTGGATTATTCCAATGTGCGGGCGTTTGGGCAGATTCACCTGACGGGCTTTGCCGATATCAGCGCCAATGGCGATCGCGGCGGCACAGTCCGCCTGCGGGCCAGCGAGATTCGACTGGATGAGGCATCCTACATCAGCGCCGACACGCTGGGCAGTTTGGCAGGCGGGCGCATCACGATTCGGGGCGATCGCCTCACTCTGCTCAATGGCTCCCAGATTTTTGCCAATACCCGAAGCAGCGGCCCGGCTGGACGCATTGACCTTCTGGCGACGAGTCAAATCCAAATCCTAGGGGCAGTGGTGGGCAGCGACGGCCCGGAAAGCAGCGGTGTATTCGTGCGAGTGCAGGACGGCGCGACTGGCAACGGCGGGCGCATCGTGCTGACGACCGGGCAGCTTAACCTGCTGGACGGCGGGCAGATCAGCCTCGACACGATTGGCAACGGCCGTCCGGGAAGTTTGCAAATCCTGGCCGATGAGATCAACATTGCAGGCGTAGCGCTCGATGGGCAGGGCAATCCGATTGCGGGTGATCTTGCGAGTAATCTTGCGGGTGATCTAAATTTGCCGGTTCCCAGCACGCTGTCGGCAGCGATTTTTGGCTCCCAGTCGTTTCAGCCCACTGACGCAATTCCCAGCCAGATCGAGATTCAAACGCGACGGCTGCGGGTGCAAGACGGCGCGACGATTCAGACCTCGACCTTTGGCGTTGCGGATGCAGGCAACCTGAGCATTTGGGCGAGTGAGCGAGTCGAGGTGCAGGGACTCTCTCCGGCAACGCCAGATACGAGAGCCGTGCCCGCAGGAATCTTTAGTCAGTCGGGCGGCACACCGGGAACTCCTTACATCTTTGCGCCGGGGGCGACGGGACGGGGGGGTGACCTGTCCATCGCCACGGGGGAACTCGTAGTGCGAGACGGAGCCTACATCGCCACGGGCAGCTTTGATGCCAGCCCAAATGCCCTGGGAGCGGGAAATCTGACCCTAGCGACTCGCTCCGCAACGCTAGAAAACCAGGGTAACATCGTCGCCAATACCAACTCTGGTGTGGGCGGCAACCTGAGCCTGACGGCGCAAGACTATCTCTTGCTGCGGCGCAACAGCCAGATCAGCACTTCGGCGGGCATTGCAGGGCAGGGGGGTGATGGCGGCAACATCACGCTGCAAGCAGATTTCATTCTGTCGGTGCTGACGGAGAACAATGACATCACCGCCAATGCCTTTACGGGCGATGGTGGCGCGGTCAATATTTTCACGAGGGGCATTACGGGCATTCTGCCGCAGCCGAAACTCACGCCCCAGAGCGACATTACGGCAACCTCCGAGCGGGGCAACAGCGGTACGATTACCATTACCACGCCGCCTAGCACCGATCCGACGCAGGGCGTAACCGAGTTGCCTGCTGCACCCGTGGATGCGTCGCGGCTGATTGCCCAGCGGTGTGCGGCCAGTTCGGCGATCGCCGCCGATCGCAGCGCCTTCGTAGCCACAGGTCGCGGCGGTCTGCCCCCCGGCTCCAATCATGCGTTCGATCTCCCATCGGTTCGAGTTCCCTGGGCAGAGTCTGCGCCGGCCAGCAGCATGAACGCACCGATTCATACCCGCCCTCCGGCACAGGCAGCGGCTCTGGACGCTGCCAATCTGGATGCTGCCAATCGGGACGCTGCTAATAACCAGGACAATGCCAGCTTACGCACCGCCAATCTGACGGTCTTGCCCCCGCCCGATGACCCAGATTCCCGAACCTCGCCGCTGACCTTGCGAGAGCCATCGGATGCTGCCTTGTCGGTAGCGTCCAGGCCGCTGCAAGAAGCGCGGGGCTGGCGGCAGACCGCAACGGGCGAGGTGATTCTGCTGGCGAACCTGCCGGAACCATCGAGGTTTCAGGATGTTCAGCCGTTGCCGCCGAGATGCGCTGCACCGGGCTAGGGAACGGTGCTGGGGTTCACGCGGAAAGTTGGGGAAACTGGGGTGGGGCGATCGCCCGTCCTGCCTGATCTCTGGGATATCCGTAAAACCGAACCGCTTCAACCCCAAAGCCGCGAATTAGACTGGAGAAAAGGTTTCTTGTGGTGTTGTAATCCTTAGCAGGGATCGCGTTGATGCAATTCAGGTCAAGCGCAATCCGGGTTTACGTTCGTTCGTTCAACGTCCTAAGTCATTGTCCTAAGTCATTGAGCATTATTGAGAGGTCAAGATGAGCCTTTTTACGTTTCTTGCGCTGGTGATTTACATCGGGGGCGCGTGGAAATTTTGGACCGGGTTTAACCGCACGAATTTCAACCAAAATCGTCTGATGCTGACGCTATTCTGGCCGGTAATGCTGTTCAATGCATCCTATCGGCAGAACTTCAGACGGGCGCTGAAGGGTTAATCCAGAAACGGGCGAATTCAGCCCAATTTCGACCCAGGTTCGACCCAATATTTGACCCAGTTTCGCCCCAATTTTGACCGGGCACAAACGGGCCGTTCTAATCCAGCGGCCCGTTTATTTGTGCATTTAGCCCATAGACCTGACGGCTGCCCACCAGCGCCACCAACGTCACTTCTTTTTCGTCGCCCGGTTCAAAGCGCACTGCCGTTCCTGCGGGAATGTCTAGCCGCATTCCCCGCGCCTGGTTGCGGTCAAACGAGAGCGCTGCATTCACCTCAAAAAAGTGGAAATGGGAGCCGACCTGGATGGGGCGATCGCCCGTATTGGCCACCATCAGCGTCACCGTCGGACGGCCCGCGTTGAGTTCGATGTCGCCAGGTTCGATGAAGAGTTCGCCAGGAATCATGGGCAGGGGTTGTGGGGTTGGGATAATGGGCGCGACGGATGAGAGCGATAAAGCGATGCCACCACTTCATCCACCCTCATCGAGCATTATCGAATCGGATCATGCACGGTCACTAGCTTCGTCCCGTCGGGGAAGGTCGCTTCGACCTGCACTTCGTGGAGCATTTCGGCGATGCCGTCCATCACGTCGCTGCGGCTGAGGAGGGTGGTGCCGTAGGTCATCAGATCGGCGACGGTGCGCCCTTCCCGTGCGCCTTCCAGGATGGCGGCGGAAATGTAGGCAACGGATTCGGGATAGTTGAGCTTCAGACCTTTGGCTTTGCGGCGCTCGGCCAGCAGGGCGGCAGTAAAGATGAGGAGTTTGTCTTTTTCCTGGGGAGTCAGTTGCATGGTGTGGGCGATCGCAGCGTCAGCATCATCAAAAGCATCGGGGCATCGGGCAGCAGCGCGGGTCAGGGGGATGCGGGCATAACCAGGCTCCACCCAGCAGACCAGCGCCCAGCCCAGCCAGATTTTACGGCATTATACGCAATCTAAACCGCGAGAAATTGTTTATTTCTTTGCGGTTTATTGCTTTGCGCGGTTGGCAGGATCAACGAGTTCGATCCAGTCTCCAGCGACACGGGCGATCGCCCCACCAGGAAACGGATCGGTCTGGCTGCGGTTGGGTGCGTCGAGCAGCACCAGCAGTTTTTCCACTGGCTCAAAGCCGGGGGCTTCCGGCAGATGGCGGGCGAGAAACTGGCGCAGGGCGCGGCGCTGGAGAGCGAGGGGCGCAATTTGCAGCGTGGGTCGATGGAGTTGGGGATGCTCGTCTGGCGGGGCGGCGGGCGGAAGTGCCCGATGCAGCAGATCGGCAGCGGCAGATTCCAGGTAGTCCACGTCGGCGCGGAGCAGTTCGGCGGTGTGGGCCAGAGCCGCCTCTGCCTGGGGATTCAAGTGCGCTTTCAGGGCGGGCAAGATGTCCTGACGGATGCGGTTGCGGGGATGGCGCAAATCCTGATTGGTGCTGTCTTCCCACACGCGCAAGCCCCGCGACTGGCAAAACTCGGCGGTTTCCACCCGGCGCACATCCAGCAGCGGCCGCACCAGCGCCACGCCGGGGCACAGTTCGCGCCGCCAGGTGAGGGATTGCAGTCCGTCGGCTCCGCTGCCGCGCACCAAGTTATACAGCAGCGTTTCGGCGCGATCGCTCATCGTGTGGCCGGTTGCAACGCGGGAATAGCCGTGGGCACGGGCGATCGCCCCCAGCATGTCATAGCGCCACGCCCGCGCCGCCGCCTCGCTCGCCGGAATATCTGCTGCCGTTTCAATGAACACCGGAACGCCCCAGGATTCCGCCAGCGACCGCACGTAGTCGGCGTTTGCCCCGGCATCCGGTCGCCAGCGGTGGTTGCAATGGGCGATCGCCAGTTCCCACCCCCACTTGGGCTGCAAGTCCAGCAGCAGTTGCGCCAGACACAGCGAGTCTTGGCCGCCCGACACCGCCATCAAGAGGCGATCGCCCTTGCAAAACAACTGCCGCTGCCGGATGCCCCGGTGCAACTGAGCATGAAGCGGTGTCCAGGGGGAAAGAGTCATGGGTTTAGCAGGGAGCAGAGCCGGGAATTTCCCTGAATTCCCCTGAGTTCTCTAATAATCGTCCTCTCGATACACCTCGTACACCTCATCCCGACGGCTATAGATTTCGTCGCGGGGGGGACGACCGGCCCGTTCTCGCGGCCCGCTGCTGCGCTCTTGCCGGGGGCGTTCTGCCTGGAGCAGCTTTTGGTTTTCGGGGAAAAACTCTAGGCGAATCCGGATGCGGCCGCGCTGCCAGCCCTGATTGCCAAACCGCAGCACTTCGCAGCGAGCGCCATCTCCAAACCAGTCTTCGCACTCGTCCGACCATTCGCCCTGCTGCTCGCTGACCGCCTGCGCCAGCGCGTCCAAAAATTCGCCCACCTTAAACGTGGGATTGCTCATCAGCACTCGTCCCACGCTGATGTAGATTACTTCGTCATCACTCAGCGGCGTTGGCAGTTGATTCATAGGTTTTGGAGTTTTTATAGAACTTTGCTTACAGAGCTTTGCTTACGGGGTTTTGCTTATGGGGCTTTGCGGGCAGGGTTTTGCGGGCAGGGTTTGGCAGATGGACTCGTCTAGCAAGGGGGCTTGCTACAGAAACCAGCCGTAGCTGTGTAGCCCCTTGCCCAGCAGGTTCACGCCAAGGTAGCACACCCACACCACCAAAAAGCCCGATGCCGCCAGGATCGCCGGACGACGACCCTGCCAGCCGCGTGTGATGCGGGCATGGAGATAGGCCGCAAAGACCAGCCAAGTAATCAGCGCCCAGGTTTCTTTGGGGTCCCAACTCCAGTAGGAACCCCAGGCTTCGTTGGCCCAGACGGCTCCGGCGATGATGCCGATGGTGAGCAGCGGGAAGCCCAGCCCAATGATGCGATAGCTGATATTGTCGAGGGTGTCGGCTAGGCTGAGGCGCTGGGGAGACAAGGGCGCGGCGGCAACGGCAGGCGCAGTTTCCAAGACAGCGGTGTTGCCAGTGCTGGCAGTAAGTGGCTCCAGGGTGTCCACCGCCTGACCTGCCCGCTTGATGCGATAGCGGGCATCCCGGAAGCCCCCCGTGCCCACAGAACTGCCGCGCAACTCGACCTCCTGCCCCCGTGTCACAATCAAAAAGGCGATCGCCATCAACGCCCCCACCATCAGCGCAGCGTAGCTCAGCAGCATGACGCTGACATGCATCATCAGCCAGTTGGACTTGAGCGCGGGCACCAGCGGCTCGGAATGCTGCATGGCATCGGGCAGAGACAGCGCCGCAAAGGCCGCGATGCCCATCGCCACGGGTGCGGTGACGGCTCCCACTAGGCGGCTGCGGCTCATGTTTTCCGCCAGCAGGTGCATCGCAGTAATGCCCCAGGCAACGAAAAACAGCGATTCGTAAAGATTGCTGAGGGGAAAATAGCCGCCCTCGATCCAGCGAGCGCCCAATAGCCCCGCGATGCAGAGATTGGCGATCGCCATCCCCGTCGTTCCCGCCGTTTGCAGGTAGGGCACGGTGGGAAACGCCGCGCCTGCCCAATACACCAGCATCGTCACAAACAGCACCGCAAAGGCGGCATTATCCAGCCAGCCCTGGAGTGAAACCAGATTCATTCAGCAAACCTCTCCAAACACAGATCCAACAAGCTCCAGCAAGACAGATGCCAGTGAGCGAAAGGACAACCCACAGACAGAAGCAGAGGCAGCGTTGAATTCGCCAATCTGCTCTCCAAGTGGTGGAAACAGCGGTTCAGACTATTGCTCCGAACGGCATTGCTCCGAACGGTATTGCTCACGGCATTGCTCTGAATGGCATCGCGCTTAGGGTTTTGCGCTCCATCGCTTCCGTTCTCTATCCTACCGAACTAGCGGGGCAATCGCCCGAAAAGCCTGCAAAGCCGCTCGTTGCGTCTACAGATTCCAGAGATTCCAGAGATTCCAGAATTCCAGGCTTTCAGGAATCGCGCAGAGATCATCGCGCAGAAATCGTAGATGGGGAAACGGAAACAGGCGATCGCACTCCATAACCCCAGTCAACCGCCGTCTACTTAAGAATTACGACAGAATTTCAGCACAGGGTTGCGAAACAAGACATCTCTTCTATAATCATCCGGTATTGTCCCGAAAGCTTCATCAGACAAGCGGCTAGCTGCATAGAGGGCATTCAATTGAAGAGGTGGCATTTCATTGAATCAATGCAGCAGCAATGCAGCCCGTTCGAGCTTGCCGGATTGCCTCAGGGGGATAGGCTAGTTCATTGAGTTGGCCAAAGCATCGACCGCCCCATTGAAACATGACCCACGAAATATGACCCATGAAACGTAACCAAGACGTTACCCAAACGTGACTTGTAGACGTTCCTTGGAATTCCTTGAAACTCTAGGTGTGAGCCTCATGAAAAAACATCTGATCGGTACTGGTCTTTCAATGTTGACCCTGGCGGCGATCGCCGCTGTGCCTGCTCAGGCAGAAACCGTCACCACCGTTCGCTATGACTGTGCTAGAGGGCAGAGCTTCCGAGCAGAATACTACAGCGATCGCGCTCGAATTGCCTTCGTCGATCCCGTTACAGACGGCATCTATGGTGAAATCATCGAACTGTCTCAAACAGGCAGCAACACTTACAGTGACGGTATCCATACCCTCTCAGCTAGCAACGATCTCGAATCTGCTTCGGTTGACATCC